>CALJNJ010000228.1 GCA_937981945.1 uncultured Caulobacterales bacterium
GCCGATCAAAACAGAGACGAAGGGCGGGAAGTAATTGATTCTCGCCAGTTCTGTCGGACCATTTCGCTCTATAACTGCCAAATAAACGATTGTCGCTATCCCTGTTGATCCGATCGCCAATCCGGCGATCATTGCCCAACCAAGCGGCGGGATAGCCGCCGGAACCGGGTCTGAAATCCCCGCCATAAATGTCCCGGCAATCGCCGCGCAAATCGCCATCATGGCCGCGCCGACAGCGGCGTCTGTCTTGGGCGCGCGTTTTGCCAGAATGGTTGTAACCGCGTAGAAAAAAGCGGCGCCTAAGACTAATAATTGGGATTGCAAGTCCTGGATAAGTTCAACCGAAAAATTCTCAGGAAGAAACAAAATAACTGTACCGATCAAACCGATAGCAAACCCGACAAACTTCTTCGCGGTTAGTTTTTCAGCCGTAAAAAAATGGGCCAGAACAATCGTAATGAGCGGCATTACCCCCACCAAGATCGCCGATATTCCGCTATCGATTTTTTCCTGTCCTGTCGCCGTCAGGAAAAACGGGATGGACATGCCGGTCAATCCCAAAACCGTATACCAAATCCAGCGCCCGTCTTTCAGAGACGGAAAACGTTTTCCGGTCAATAGAACAAACCCGACCAGTAAAACTGCGGCAATAATCAGGCGATAACTCACCAGCCAAAGCGGCGTGATATACCGCAGCGCCACATCAATCATATTGAAGGCCGAGCCCCACACGAAAATCAGAAACAAGGCTACCGCCCAATAGGCCGGGCCGGTGAAAGGTGCCTTGCTTGTCGCGTTTTGGTCCGTCATGTCCGCGCTCTGACAGGGAAGGTCTTGGGGGTCAATACACGTTAAACAAAAACCAAGAGTTTTATAATAATGTGATGCCGGAGGGATTTATGAAATCGGTTAAGGCGCAAAGCATCAAAGGCTATATTTTCCTGGCAATTTTCGGGGCCTTTTTTCTGATTCCGGGATTGTTTATGGGCGCCTGGCAGCTCTCCCTGATTTCAAAATCCATAAAGTCAAAATCTTGGGAAACCGTTCCGGCTGTCGTTATGAGCGCCGAACTCGACAGATCCAGAACGTCGGAAGGCGGCACGACCTATAAAGCCAAAGGCCTCTATCAATATGAATGGGGCGGACGGAAATATGAATCTGACAGTCTGTTTTTCAGTAAATCCTATGACAGTGATCGCAAATATCACAATTCCATTGTTACTCAGCTTCGAAACTCGAAAAGGTCCAATCGCACGATAGAGGTGAAGGTCAATCCGAAACGGCCGGATCAATCGGTGGCCTTTCCGGCCCTGCGGCCGAAAATGATGATGCTTATGAGCGTCATGTCCGTGCTGTTCAGCAGCGTTGGCGGGGGCATTATATGGATGACTCTTTGGGCCAAGCGAGCCGAAAAACGCGAGTTAAGTCGTCAGCATATTTATCCCGGTGAACCGTGGCGATGGAAGGATAATTGGCAAACACCCGAAGTCAAAAGCAGTAGCCAAGCGTCTTTTTACGGGGCCCTATTCTTTGCAGCTTTCTGGAATCTGATTTCTTGGCCAATTACGATTTTATCTTTCGACGAGATCATCAGCGACAAAAACAGAATAGCGCTTGTGGTGTTTTTATTCCCTATAGTCGGAATTGGCTTAGCTCATTGGGCCTTCCGTTCTTGGCAACAATGGAAGAAATTTGGGCATACCCGCTTTGTCGCGGAGACCTACCCGTCCGCTTTGGGTCATGCTTTGGTCGGATCCGTTGTCATGCCGACACCGCCTTCCGGTACAAAGTTTCATCTAAAACTCAATTGTATCCGCAAAGAGGAAAGCGGCAGTGGTAAAAACCGCACAACGCGGGACAATATTTTGTGGCAGGACGAACAATTCATTACATCTGAAAATTCATCAAGTCCCGAATATCGCCTTCCGGTCTTTTTCAAACTTCCCAATGACCTGCCCCAAAGCACAATGGACGATGAAGACGATCACGTTGTCTGGCGATTAACCGCAGAAGCCGAGACAGCAAAAGCCAAGTTTGATCAATCCTTCGATCTGCCTGTTTTCGACCCGGATCAATATTCCATTAAAATTCCAAACAGCGCGAGAATTGGCGCCGGCACCGGTTATTCAACAAAGGAATATAAGGGTGATTGGCGAGAGACCGGCGTCATGTTTGCGGATAATGCTGACGGTAAATATTATTTCTTCCCCGCAGCGCGCCACAAGAAAATGGCAACGGCGATCACCTTAATGGCCATAATATTCAGCGCCGTCGGCTTTGCGCCCCTCTTCAGTGATATGCCGTGGTTTTTCTCAATTGTATTCGGCTTAACGGGCCTGGGCCTTTTGGCGTGGGCCGTCAGCCTATGGCTTCACAAATCTGCCCTTAATATTTCCGCTGACGGTATTACGTTTCGGCGGGGAATATTCGGCGGCAAAATGCAGTTATATAGACCCGATGATATTAAAAGCATTGAACTTGAAAGCACAATGTCGTCCGGCGATGTGAAATATTATGATATTGTTGCGGCGCTTAAATCGGGCAAAAAACTTCGTATCGCCAATAATCTTCTGGGACGACGGGATGTGGAAAATCTCATTTCCAAATTTAAGCAGGAAATCGGCTTGGCCTAAATGGTGGCTTTTTCCGCAGGCGGACGATCACTGTCTCCGGAATTCGGTTCGCCTTTTGGTTCAATCAACAGGACTTTAGCCTCTTGCTCTGCTCTCGGTCTGTGGACAACACCTTTTGGGACAATCACCAATTCACCGGGCCCGAAGATCACATCGTCATGGTCCTCATATTCCATGACGACTTCGCCTTCGAGAACCAAAAAGAAATCATCTGAATTGTCATGTTTGTGAAAGGGAAACTCTCCCTGAAACTTCACAACCATCACGTCATTATCATTTTAGCTCGCGACAATCTTCGGATCCCAATGGCTATTAAACAGGGCCAGTTTCTCGGCGAGATTTATTTTACCGGTGGGCACTAAATGACCTTGATAAACTTTCGTTTTGCGTTGGGATTGAAATGACCTTTCACCGGATCGAACTTCACATTGATCATGCGCATAACCGCATCATAGGCCCGCTTACGCTGATCTTCATC
>CALJNJ010000229.1 GCA_937981945.1 uncultured Caulobacterales bacterium
GAAATATAAGTGAAAAATGGTGCCCCCACACGGACTTGAACCGCGGACCCCCTGATTACAAATCAGGTGCTCTACCAGCTGAGCTATAGGGGCACTGATAGATATAGAGCGCGCCACTTACAAAACGGAGCGGGCTTTGACAAGTCAAAACTTACGCCCAAAGGCGTAAATTTTTCATTGCGGTTTGGCCCGGTTTATCGCCTTTGATAATTTAGGGCGAATCTTTGGCAGGTTTTAGGCGGCCGGTTTGCGCAGCAGGCCGTAGATCAGGCCCATGACCAGATAGCCCAGCAATAAATGACCGATATCGATATGGAACAGCTCGGCCGGACCATTAGCGTAATTCCAGCGATAGGCCATTAAAGGCACGGCAAAAAACAGCCAGCTGAGCGCGCCGACTTTCAGGCCGGTTTTGACCCCGGTTTTACCCGTCATGGACATTATTCCGGCCAGTCCCAAAGCCTGCAAAAGCGAAATGATGACACCGACCAACATTTGGCTCGGCGGCGGCGCATCAGAGCCGTCGATGGCCATGCCCTCAAGGGCCATCCATTTCTCCATGAATAAAAAGCCGTACCAAAGCCATCCGATCATAAAAAACGCGATGGTTGCCAATAAAATGACCCATAGTCTTGTTCCGAAAATTCTCGGCATTTGTCTCTCCCCTGATTATTAAGGGCTCCCGAATAGCATAATTTTCAATCAAATTCCGGTGTCTTTCGAGGCGGGGCCGGGAGCGGCCTTCAAAATAGCTTGCATCCGGTTTTGCGCGCGCTAGAAGCGGTTCCGACAACAGGAAGATTTATGGCCCGCATTTTGATCACATCCGCTCTGCCCTATATTAACGGGGTCAAGCATATGGGGAATCTGGCCGGCTCCATGCTGCCGGCGGATGTCTATGCAAGAGCCATGCGCTTACTGGGTCATGATGTGCTTTATATTTGCGCCACGGATGAGCACGGTACGCCGGCAGAGCTCGCTGCGCAGGAAGCCGGGATGGAGGTCGCAGAATATTGCGAAAAAATGCACGCTGCCCAAAAAGAAGCCGGCGATCATTACAAACTGTCCTATGATTATTTCGGCCGGTCATCGGCCGCCTCCAATCATGAGCTGACACAGCATTTCGCCCAGGTGTTGGAAGAAAACGGCCTCCTCGAGGAACGCACGTCACAGCAGGTCTATTCCAATGCCGACGGCCGGTTTTTGCCGGACCGCTATGTGGAAGGCACGTGCCCGAACTGCGAGTTTGAAAAGGCGCGCGGGGACCAATGCGATAATTGCGGCAAGCTGCTGGACCCGGTGGATTTGATCAATCCGTATTCATCGGTCTCGGGATCCCATGATGTTGAAGTGCGCGAGACTAATCACCTTTATCTGAAGCAATCAGAGATGTCAGACAAGCTGCGCGCTTGGGTCGACGCGTCCGAAGGCTGGCCGGTCTTGGCCAGCTCCATTGCTTATAAATGGCTGGATGAAGGTCTGCGGGACCGGGCCATTACGCGGGATCTGAAATGGGGCATTCCGGTGACCGATTCAGACGGCAAGCCGCGGGCAGGGTTCGAAAACAAAGTTTTTTATGTGTGGTTTGACGCGCCTGTTGAATATATCGCGGCGACCAAGGACTGGGCGGCCGAAACCGGCGGGGATTGGGAAAGCTGGTGGCGCACGGATAAGGGCGCGGATGATGTGGAATATGTCCAGTTTATGGGCAAGGATAATGTGGCCTTTCACACATTGTCATTTCCGACGACTATTTTGGGGTCAGGGGAGCCGTGGAAATTAGTGGACCGGCTCAAGGCCTTTAACTGGGTGACGTGGTATGGCGGCAAGTTCTCCACCAGCCAAAAGCGCGGCGTCTTTATGGATCAGGGCATCGACATTGCCCCGTCGGATTATTGGCGCTGGCATTTAATGACCAATGCGCCCGAAAGCGCCGACGCGGCCTTTACTTGGGAAGAATTTCAATCCGGCGTCAATTCGGATCTGGCCAATGTGCTGGGGAATTTCGTCAATCGGATTACCAGTTATTGCAGCAAGAAGTTTGACGGCACGCTGCCGGCCGGCGGCGAGCCCGGCGAGGCAGAAGCTTGGATTGTCAAAGAGCTGGAGACCCGCATTCCGGCCTTGGTCAATTATTATGAAACCCGAGAGTTTCGCAAAGCCATGGCCGAGACCCGCGCCATTTGGGCGTCCGGTAACGAATATCTGACCCAGGCCGCGCCGTGGACCCATTATAAAACGGATGTGGATCAGGCCGCTATCGGCGTGCGCACCGGGATTAATTTGGTCGCCTTATTTGGAATTATCGCACAGCCCATTATCCCGGATGCCGCGGCCAAAATCCTCGGCGCCATTAATATCCCGGAAGAAAACCGGACGTGGAATTTCGGCGATGTTTCGGATATTGCCGGTCTTATCGATGCGCTTCCGCCGGGCCTGCCTGTGGCGGCGCCCGAGCTTTTATTCACCAAAATAGAAGACGAAGACGTGGCGGATTGGGGCGAAAAATTCGGCGGCGCCGCGTAAGCACAGATCCGGCAAGCACGGTTTTTTAATTGCAAAAGCAACAATCTCGACCCATGATATCCCTTCAACAATAAAAAGAGGGAGGATTTTATGGTTGGATTTGGCGAAGCGGTGAAAATGTTTTTCAGGCGCTATACGGATTTTCAGGGGCGTTCGAGCCGATCGGAATATTGGTGGATGTTACTATTCAATATTCTAGTCCTGATTTTGCTTGTTACTCTTATGATCGTTTTGGGCGGCGGTTTCGAAAACATGGATGCAGCCATGGAGGGACGGGGAGAAATGTCCGCGGGCTCGTTAATTGCCATGGGTTTGATGATGTTATACGGTCTGGCGACCTTAATTCCCGGAATTGCATTAGTGGTGCGAAGGTTTCACGATCACAATAAGACCGGCTGGTTGTATTTGGTTTTTATTGTGCTCTGCGCGATCCCATTGGTTAATCTTTTGGCCATGCTGGGTATGATCATCTGGTTCTGCATGCGCGGTACGGTCGGACCCAATAAATACGGCGAAGATC
>CALJNJ010000230.1 GCA_937981945.1 uncultured Caulobacterales bacterium
TTTTCCGAATGACGTCATGCCAACAATCAAGCCTCGTCCGCGATCCTGGATCGCGCCTGCGACAATTTCAGAAGCCGATGCCGATGCGCCGTCAATCAAGATGACGACCGGAACGCCTTTGAGGTCTTCGCCTTTTTGGGCGTTATAGCGTTCAATATCTTCCGGCTTACGCCCGCGTGTGGAGACGACTTCGCCGCCGTCCAGGAAGAAGCTGCTGACTTTGATGGACTCGTCTAAGAGACCGCCGGGGTTTCCCCGTAAATCCAGAACAATCCCGGGGATCTTGCCGCCAAATTCTTTCTTAAGCGCGGCGATGGAATCTTTCATGGATGATGAAGTGGTTTCGTTGAACTGCGGGATGCGCAGATAGCCAATCCCGTCTTTCACTTCCCATTTCTTATTTCGTGGTTTGATTTTCGCGCGGACCAATTCAAACTCAAGCGGATCGCCTTCGCCGCGAATGACCGTGATCGTGATGGGTTCGCCCGGCTTACCGCGCATCCGGTCAACCGCTTCATCCAGTGAAATGCCTAAAATGCTCTCACCATCAATCTCGGTGATATAGTCACCGGCTTCTATTCCGGCGTCTTTGGCCGGACTGTCATCAATAGGGGATACGACTTTAACAACGCCTTGCTCTGCCGTGACTTCCATGCCCAGACCGCCATATTCGCCGCTTGTACTGGTTTGCAGGTCTTTGAACTGCTCAGGCGTGACATAGCTTGAGTGCGGGTCCAAGGATTGCAACATACCGTCCAGAGCGCCGTCGATCATTTCATCATGTTCAACATCGACAACGTAATCGGTTTTTACCCGCGCCATGACTTCGGCGAACAATTCAAGTTGCTGAAAAGACTCTGCATTTGACGGCGCAGACTCTTTGGCATCAACTGAAGAGGTCATTCCGGAGTAGGCGAACAAAGCCGTTGCCGCGACTGCTCCGAATATGGGTAAAATATACTTCATGCGTTTTTCTCCTTATGCGCTAACTTATCCCTGAGGCCTTCGTCTTGCCAAGCGGAAATGTTAGCCGTTTGTCTGTTTTGCAAAAGCAGTGCCGAACCAGGGCGACGGATTGGTCGTCGACCCGTTTTTACGGACTTCCAGATATAATTTGCTGCCTTTTTCTGACGGCATTTGCCCGATGGGTTCGCCTGCGTTCACTTTCGCGCCATTTTGCACGTAAATTTGTGCCAGTCCCGTTAACAAAATGAAATAACCATCCCCGGCGTTTAGAATCACAACTTTGTCATAGTTCTTAAAAGGCCCGGCAAATTCTACCCGGCCCGCGGACGGGGCGGTAACGCTGGCTTGCGACGCGACGCTTACGGACAGGCCCGGATGGCTCGAACTGTATCGTTTTGATATTGTCCCTAAAACGGGGGCGCGAACATTCCCGCGCGATTGAGCAAAAGACAGATCATCACCGTCAGGTATGAAGTCGCGAGACGGCCGGGAGGTCGTCGCCGGCGGGCTCGTTTCAACTTTGTTGGGATCAGGCTTAATCCGGGGAATGACGTCGCGCGTGGTATCTTCTAATTTTTCGATCAGTTCTTTTAGGGTTTTGGCTTCTTTGGCCAATTGGGTGGATCTTTTACGGGCCGCATCAAAGTCTTTGGATAAGGAGCGCTCAAGGGTGTTTCTTTCAGAGACTTTCGCTTCCAGACGGCCTTTTTTACGGTTGAGCTCTTCTGTATTGAGATCAAGCTCGACTTGTTTTGCGTCGAGTTCAGCCCGGACCTCTTCCAATACTATCAATTCTTGTTTTAGGATTTTGACTTTTTGGTCGGCTTGCCGGCTGATGGAGCTGACTAATTTCGCCGCACGAAGAGCATTGGCCGCATCCCCGGGGGATGTCGCCAGAGCCGGCGGCGGATTATATTCCATGCGCTGCAGGGCAGCTAACAGGCTTTGTAACGCCGACTTGTTTTTCAATATCCCCGTTTCGATTGCGAGTTTTTGGTCCGACAAATTTTCAACTTGAACCGATAGCTCCGTTTGCTCGGCTTCCAGTTTTTTGATCTCAGTCGAGAGTGCCGTCAGTTCTGTTTTTAGGGTTGAGAGCTCAGACCTAATCTTGTCGCGCTTGCCGGCGATTTCGTCTTCGATTTTCTTTTGGTCCTGCTGCGCCTGTGACAGGTCTTCTAATTTGTCGGGATCAACATCCTGCGCCGCCGCAGCCATCGGCAGCAAACAAATCGCGGCGGCAGATATGAGAATGTTACGCATTAAAATCCGTAGGCTGGGAATCAATCGCGATGATAGGGCGAACCCGTTAAAATTGACAGGGCTCTGTACATTTGCTCCGCCAGCATGACGCGGACTAATTTATGGGGCCAGGTCTGATGTCCAAATGACCATTTCCGGCAATTTGCGGGTAGGGCGCCGGGTTCAAATCCGTCGGCGCCTCCGATGGCAAAAATAAGCTCCGGCGTTCCGTCAGCATTTTCCCTTTCCAGAAATTTTGCAATCTCTCTCGAGGTCATATCCTTACCCCGTTCATCCATCAGGATGAGTTTTGCGCCTGCGGGGATGTCTTTGAGGATCTTCTCGGTTTCTTCGCGCCTGTTTCGGCACTTCTTGAGATCAATTTCCTGTTCGGAAATCCCTCTGAACCCGCAAGCTGCTGCCAGCCCTGCGGCTCGTTTCAAATATTCGTCCGTCAGGTCGCGCTCGGCGCCTTTACGAATAATGCTTCCGCAGCGCAGCGTAATTTTCATTCAGGTTCGTAAGACATTTCGCCGGCGTTCTGCACGGCTTCGGGCAGGGGAACGGACCAAATTTTTTCCAAATTGTAAAATGCACGCACTTCGGGACGGAAAATGTGCAAAATAACGTCACCGGCGTCGACCAAAACCCAATCATTTCCCGTCTGTCCTTCAACGCCCAGTAATTTGTGTCCCTTATCTTTGAGGTCCTGTAAGACATAATTGGCCAGGGCGCCCACATGACGGTTCGACCGGCCACAGGTAACGATCATCATGTCCGCAACGGATGATTTGCCTTTAATATCAATGGTGATGGTGTCTTGGGCTGAATGTTCTTCCAGAGTACTCAAGATAATATCCGTGACAATCTTTGTTGTATCGTCTTCGGAGAGCTCATTGTCTGAGCTCGCGGTTTTTGTTTTAGTCAGCTTGGTCTCCATTATTTCTGACGTAAACCTGCGGTAACACAGTCCGAACGCGGAATCTACTGCTTTGCGCGTGCAGCTCTGATGGCCGAGGAAGAGAGCCGATTTAAAGGAGGTGTCAGATAAGTCCAGGCCGGCGCCGAATAGAGTTTCAAAATATCGGCCTGATTTTCAGGGATCCGATATTGCGAGAAAACCTGGGCCGCTTTGCCGGTGCGGGCTTTAATCGCCGTATTATTCGGCCCCGGGCGCGCGATCACGGCAATCGGGAGTGTTTGCATAATCTTCTTCCAATCCCGCCATTTGGGGAGCTGCAGAAAATTATCGGCGCCCATGAGAAATACAAAATCAGTTCTCGGCCATTTCTTGCAGGCCTTGGTGACCGTATCCACCGTATATTGCGTGCCGAACTCTATCTCCATATGGGAGATTTTCATATCATAGGGCAGACCGAGCGCTTCTACGGTAGCGACCCGGGACTCATAACTCGGTTGTTCGGGTTTTAAGGGGTTTTGGGGGCTGACCATCCACCAGATCTGATCCAGTCCTAAGGCGCGCAGACTGCTTTGCGCCACATGCATGTGCCCGGC
>CALJNJ010000231.1 GCA_937981945.1 uncultured Caulobacterales bacterium
CGGATCTGCCAGCTTGGCCCATTCGCCGCGCCGCGCCAGCAAATCATAATCGCCGTAATCATTTTTATATTGTACCCGAGGCTGGGAGTAATACGGCATGCCGGCATCGTCATAAGATGCGATCAGTTTGCGAAGATCGTCTTCGGCGCGGATGACGAATTCCGGTCCGGACACTGCGTCCCTGCCGCCGGTCAGCGAATTACCGAGCTTTTCTTTGGAACCGCTGCCTTTAATACGCACATAGAGAAGATCATCAATCGGGTCTTCAGGTCTAAGCTTGGATGACAAAAAGGCCGAATTTTTTACCATTGCGCCCAGCAAGGGTAATTGCGGATCAAAGCCGGCTTTGACGACTTTCGCCGAGGGCGGCGCGCCGGTCTTATAGTCGATAATTGTATAACCTTCGGCGCCGAGCTCTATCAGATCCGGTTTCCCGGTCAGCACAAAGTCTTTGTCGAGGCCGTCAATTTTCCATTTGCCGCTGATCTCAGCCCAGATGCCGGCTGACCGCCGGTCCAGGCGCGCGCCCATCCACTCGGTTAAATCTTTGGAGATACGTTCCAGACGTACGCCCTCGCGAGCCAAATAGAGCTCTTCAAATCCGTACTCCAGAAAACTTGATCGCAGCAAGCCGGTCAAAATGTCTTCGGATGCCGGGGTGAGTTGCCGTCCGTGATGTTTGGTGAACTTCTCTATGGCGCTGTGAAGGGCGTTTCCGTATTCCCGGGGGCCCGCATAATAGCCCAGTTCCCGCAAGCGCCTTAAGCCGAGGACATGCCGCCCGTAAATAGCATAAGGATCGCGTATCCAGGTCTTAATCTGCGTGACGGAAAGCTGACGTCCTTTGGGCCAGCGTTTGTTTTTCGGGGGCGACGGTCTTGGTCGTTTGGCCGGCGTCACTTGCCCCGGCTTCGCCGCGTCAATGACCTGCGCCCATTTCAAATAGGGTTGATCCGGCTCCAAGGCTTTGGCCGCTTCTTCTTTGAGCGCGCCCTTTACCAAGGTCTGCAATCGCCACAACCAACGCGACGCGACGCGAGGCCCGTCCTCGCTGCGTTTGGCGCGGGTCAGAAAAACTCTGCGATTAGCGGCGAGCTGCTGAAAGTCATGGGCCGCAAGTCCGAGGCGCCGCTCCGGCAGTGACAGTCCCAATTCCCGGCGCATACCGCGGGACAGAAACGGGCGGGCTTTGGGCTTGGCCGGCCAAACGCCTTCATTGAGGCCGCCGAGAATAATCGTGTCGGCCGTCAACATACGGGCTTCCAGCGGGCCTAAAATACGGAGCCTGGGATGGGTGCCAAATCTGGGGCGAACAACCCGGCCGCGCATTAACAGACCAAACATTTTGAAAAAATCCGCTAAGTCCATTTCGCCCATAGCGTCACTGTGCGCCATAATGTCTTCGAGTAATGCGGCCGCCTTTTCTCCGGCGTCTTCCCGCCACAGCTTTTTCGCGCCGGGCAATTCATCCGTGCGGGCCAAAGCTTCGGCCACTTCTGCCAGCAGACGCCCCCACTCCGTGCCCAATCTTTTCGCATCATCGGTCAAGGGCGCAATGACCTTAAGCCAATCATGGAGTTTATCATCGGCAAACCCTTTGCCCACATCTTCCAAATCCCGGCGAAAACGGCGGCGCTCCAAAAACATCCAGTGGGCGCGAACTTCACCGGGCGGCTGCCCGATCGCGCAAAGCGCATGCTTAAACAAAGCCGCCATATCCCGTAAGTTTTCGGGGTCTTGCGCCAAGAGCAAAATCGACGCCAGAAAAGAGCCGGTCAGAGTTTCTTCCAAAGGCTCCCCTTGGGAATAGTCCACATTCACATTCCAGCGGCGCAGGCGTGCTTTAACCCGGCGGGCCAAATTCGGGTCGGGCGTCACCAAGGCCGCGGTTTTTTCCGGGTCATCAACCGTCTCGCGCAGGATCAAGGCAATCGCCATAGCTTCTTCATCATCGGTTCGGGCTTCCAGCACGGATATCCCGTCCAGCGCCTTTTCAAAAAATTTGTTTTCCGATGAATTGGCAATCAGCGTTTCAATACGTTCCGGCCAGTCAGCCGTTGAGTCCGCGGGCACTAACGCCTCTGAAATAAGCGCGCGCCGGGGATTGGTTCCGTCCCCGTCTTGGCCCCAAATCAAAATATCTTTGCGGTCCTTTTCCAATACGGAAAGCAGATTTTTCAGAGAGATTTGCGGATGTTCAGGCGTGGCCTTTTCAACAATATCCGTCCCTGAAATAAATCGATCCTGCAGCCGTATTTGCGCCCAGGCCGCTTCGGGCATGGCCGTATCCAAACCCGGCAGGATAATCAGACCGTCCTCAAACGTAGTGACCAAACGGATTAAGCGCGATGTGGCGCCCAGCGTTCCGGTGGATCCTGCGATAATGACCGGATGATCGGGCGGGGTTTCCTGCCAGTGATCCGCCAAGGCATTTAACAGCGCTACGCGCCTTGCCATGGGTTCGGAAACACCGGCCGCCTCTAAATGTTTCGGCCAATGGGTTTGCAGAATTTCGTAAAATACGGCGGCGTTTTTGAAATGTTCCGGAACCAAATCCCGGATATCCGTGAGCTTAGCCAGGTTTTCCGCGCTCACCTCTTCCATGGCCGCATCATCCAAGACCGAAATCAGCGGGTCCGCCAGCGCCAGCATCGCGGCCGGGTCGACCTCATCCCCTGAAGCCAAATGATATCTGCCAACCAAATTCGCCAGTTCAAAACGGCGGCGCGCAGACGGCATGGAGGGCTGAACTTGGGCCGACAAAAAGCCGGGCTCAAAAGGCGGTTCGTCAGGATCAATATCAGCCAAGGGCCGCATGCGCGGCAG
>CALJNJ010000232.1 GCA_937981945.1 uncultured Caulobacterales bacterium
CGGCTTTGGCGCGGATGTTGAAGGCGCAGACGGAATTGTCAGTGTTGAGTATGTTGCCGACAGTCTGACAGGCCTGGGCATGCTGAGCGATGACGGCAATGGTGAGTTCACCTATGTGCCGTCGGACGGCGAGACGGGCACGGTGATGTTTGATTATGTGATCACGGATGCTGACGGGGATATGTCGACGGCGACGGTGACCATTAATCTTGGTGATGACAGTACTCCCACGCTTGGCGTAACAAATCTGATTGTTGATGAAGAAGGTCTTGCGACCGGTACAAATGCCATCTCAACAGCTGAAACAGACGGCTCAGGTGTCATGAATATTATGACCGGTGGTGACAGTATAGGGTCAGTGGTTATTGACGGTATTGACGTAACGGCCGGCGGAACGGTCACGGGGACCAATGGTGTCTTGACCGTATCGACGGACGGATTGGGAAATTATACCTATAGCTATACATTGACCCAGAGCCTGGATCATCCGGGCATCGGAGATGAGGGTTCAGACGACGCGGTTCAAGGTGAAAGCTTTAGCGTTGTTGTAACGGATAGCGACGGATCAACTTCTGCGCCGCAATCAATCGAGGTCACGGTTTACGATGACGCGCCGATTATCATTGATCCTATTAACGGTTCTTTTGACAATGAGGCCGGAGTCTCGGCAACGTTTGATCTGGATACGGACGGCAATATTGAGGACAATATCGGGGCCGATCAGCCGGGCGAGGTTACATTTGATCCTGCCTTGGATGGATTTGACCCAAGCCTGACATCAGGCGGCTTGCCGATTACTTATAATCTTTCGGCTGACGGTACTGTTTTAACAGCCTCCACTGCAGCAGGCGATGTCTTCACGGTTACCCTCAATCAAGATGCGACCGGTGACGATACTTATACGGTCAATATGATCGGGACTGTTGACGGCGGCGCGACCACTGTGAACTTTAACTCCGGTGATTATGACTTTGTGGGCGGTAACGGATCTTGGGCGGGCTTCGTACCGGTGGGTCAAGAGGCGGCACCGGTCAATGATGACAGTCTTGATCTGTTGCTGACGCCGTTTGGCGACGGGACGACCGTCAATGGAACAGGACAGGCAGCAGGTGCCGGCGGCGGCGGCGGCGGCCAAAATATTGGCAGCGGCGAAGGTATCCGCATTGATTACGTTGTGGATCTCTTGGGAGATGGCGACTCGTCAGGAGGCGCCGGATATAGTGATCCTTCAAATCGGATGCACGGATTTGACGAGCATTACGATGTCAATGGGGGCTCCTTCTCTGTCGGAACAAGTAACAATAATCCATTTGTGGCAAATGTAGCGGCCTATGATGATCCTGACGGCAATAATGTTGTCGGTGACGGTTCATTGGATACGATCACTGCCGTTTTGATCAGCTATAATGGCGCGCAAGGATTTGTGACGGTCGACAATACGGGATTAACCTCAAGTTCTGCCACGATTGGCGGCCAGACCTTTACGGTAACACCGCAAGGGGACGGAACGGTCGATATCGCCGGAATGCTGGACGGCACGACCGTGGCAACATTTACGGAAGATGGATATAACAGCTTGGAAGTTTCCTATGTATCCGGAAACTCGTTTGAACTGACCGGGTTTAGCACAACTCAGATTGATCCCGGTGAGCAGGTCGTTTTGGATCTGGGTATCGTTCTGACGGATGGCGACGGTGATCCCGCGCCGGGCGTTATCAATATTACGCTGGAGCCGGAAGATCCGTCCGTGGGCGGCGGAACGCCTAAAGCGGATGAGTTTGACTTCACCTTTGATGATGCCGGTGAAGAATTGATCAGCTTTGGCGGCGCATTGAGAGCAGGGCTTGAAGCCGGTGTTCTGATGGCAGGTCTGGCGGGCGCAGCTCACGCTGAAACCCTCGAGCCTGTGTTTATCAGCGAAGCGGACCTTCCGGCTGAAACAGAGCCGGTGATGAGTGCGCCCGAAACAGAGTATACGTCCCTGACCAATGAAACATTTGAACAAATTGATTTAACAGAAACCACAGAGACATCGGATATTCTGCAATTGGCGCCAAGTGATATGGCTAACGAGTTTGGCGATTTAACGGGTGCTGAACTGATCGGATCACTACCGGAGAACATTTCGGAAATTGCGGCGTCATATACATCATCCCTTCAAGACAGCTTTATGCAAGCTCAGGACTTTCCGGTTGCCGCAGATGTACTAATTGGCGGAGAAATGGCGCTTGATCTGTCGGCTTTGGTTGACGGATTTGTGCCGGAAGCTGCATCCGAGTTTGGTGAGCAGGTGAGAGGCGCTGAGGTTCAGGAAAACATAAGTGATGCCGCGGATGTCGTTCATATCAATGTCGATGCCGTTATTTCACCCGTCATGCCGGACGGATTTGACGATATTGCGGCTGCGCAAGCGGTCTTGGCAGCCCTATAACAAAGAGAGAGAAAATGATTAAACAAGTTTTTATAACCCTGGTGCTGGCTGGATCTTTTCAAGCCGCCGCCGCCCAAACTGTTACAACTCGGGATATTTCTGCGGAGTTGCAATCCGACCTGCAGGCCAACGTGCCGACGGTGATCTATTTTGACTTTAACAAAAGTAATTTGACCGACGAATCTAAATCCGTTCTGGATCAACAAGCCGATTGGCTCATGAGCAATATCCAGGCCAAGGTTAATTTGGCCGGCCATACGGATGCTGTCGGCTCTAACACTTATAACGATAATTTGGCCATGGAGCGGGCCCGAACCGCGGAGCAATATTTGCTCAGCTCAGGTGTGTCGCCCGAACAAATGCAAAGTGTTATCGGGCGCGGAGAAAATGACCTGGTTGTGGTGACGGAGAAAAAAGAAAGACTGAATCGCCGTGTTACAACAAGTGTTACCGGTTTGGCCCAATATGCGCAGGCCGCACCACCGCCGCCGCCGCCGCCCGCGCCGGTGACCGTTGCCGAAAGAGTTTACGCAACTTCGGCGCCGCTAAATTGCGCTTACGGCTATAAATCAGAGTTGATTCAAATGACGGATATTCCGGCTTTGCGGACAGAGCTGGAGTCCAGATTAGATCGTGCTGCGGGCATTTACATGTCAGCCGAAGCGCAAAACTCAGAATCGGCGAAATATTCTCACGCGGCTTACACTAAGGCTCAATGCGGGATCGCAATTGGATTTACAAAATCAGAACGACTGGACGAACGGTCAGTCTCAAACTGCGAATGCGGATCCAACACACTTTAAAACATGGCTGAAAGACTATGAGTACTGAAAACGGAAAAGACCCGGATGCATATGAGTTTCCCCTCGTGGAAACTCTTGATTTCACGTATTTGGTTGCCCGTCCGGACTTCGGACCGGATGATGATGCGACCGAAAAAATGCAGATCGATGCGCAAACCCTTATCCCGGATGATACGGGTAAGGTGGTGCTTCACGGAAAAGATGTTGAACTGAAAATTGATGAAACGGACGTTTTAGTCGAGTCAGGCGTCTGCGGTGAACATCATTCCGGACCGGCAGGCGCCGGGCTTGAGGGATATTCTTATTACACTTTATCCGATGATCTTATCATTTATTCCCAATATGCTTTGACATTGGTTTAAGTGTGCTGCGGAAGTATTGGCGCCCCGTTAAGGCTTATAATTAATCGCCCCGAATAATTATAAACCTTGCCTAATACTCCCGCAGCTTCAGACTGCTGTCTGTAATCTTTACTGACATATTTTCAGCCTCGAACGTGTGACCAAGGTCACACTATGTGAAATTTCATCTTTTTTGTCACAGAGATCGCTTGACGCATTCTTTTTGTGATCTAAACGCCCTTTTCATAATTGCCGGATATAGGAACCTCATGAAGGGTAAGCTCGCATTTTTGGAAACATGGTATGAATGGGTCAAGCAATTGGCGCGTCATAAACGGGCTGAACCGGCCTTAGCGGGAATTTCATTTATAGAAAGTTCGTTTTTCCCCATCCCGCCTGACCTAATGCTGATTCCAATGGTACAAGCGGACACGTCCAAAGCCTGGCGTTATGCTTTTGTATGCTCAATTGCTTCTGTTCTGGGCGGTATTGCCGGATATTTTATAGGCCTGTTTTTCTTCGATGCCATCGCCCAGCCGATTTTGGAAAATTTGGGCAAAGCGGAAAAAATGGAGAGTTTCAAAACCAGAATTGGCGAGCACGGCGCCATTGGTGTTTTTGGGGCAGCTTTGACGCCGTTTCCTTATAAGGTCATCACCATTATGAGCGGTGCCCTCAAGATTAATTTTGCGGCCTTTATCGCGGCCAGCGTGCTGGGACGTTCCATTCGATTTTTCTTAGTTGCGGGAATTGTGAAAAAATTCGGCCCGCAAGCCGAAGCTATAATGAAGGAGCATTTCGGCAAATTTACAATCGGCCTGTTCGCGCTGCTGGCCGGTCTTTATTATCTTTATAAAACCTTCCTGCATTAATCGTGTAAGCCGACCACGCAGTGAAAGCCGTAGGTCTTAAATGTCTCGCGCCGAATGGGATCTTTATCGTGACCCACAAGTAAGGCCATATCGGAACCCGGGCGGCGAGCCTTAAACACCGGCATTTCTTCAATCAGCGTTTCGACCCGTCTGGCAATTGCCTCACCGGAGTCGATCAGATTAACCGCATAAGGGATCGCGCTTTCTATTTCGGCTTTCAGGAGCGGAAAATGTGTGCAGGCTAAAACGATAGTATCGACCTTTTTAACAATTAGAGGCCCGACCTCTCGCTCTATGTCACTTGGATTTACCCGGCGGCCTGACAGTTTGTCTTCGGCGAGGCGAACCAAGGCGGTTGAGCCTAAGCGTACCACGTCATGATCCGGGGCGAAATCCTCAATAAGCTTATCGACATATTCGCGCCTGACCGTTCCGGGTGTCCCTAAAACGGCAAAGCGTCCACCGGGGCTGATACCGGCCGCAGGTTTAACGGCCGGCACGACGCCGACAATTGGGATATCCAATATTGCCCTGATGTCTTTCAAGGCCGATGTAGAGGCCGTGTTACACGCAATAACGGCTAGGTCGGGATTAACGGTCTCGCAGAGGCTCCACAAAAGCTCAGGCAATCTGGCCTGTAACTCGGCATCGCTTTTCTCACCGTATGGCCGAAAAACATCATCGGCCGCATAGCTTTGCTGCAATGCGGGCATACGATGTCGAATTTCGGCTGAAACCGAAAGTCCGCCGACCCCTGAATCAAAAATAAGAGCATGTGCCATAGGCCCTCTTTAGAGGGGAATATGGCTAAATTGCGGTTAACGCCTAATTACAGAGATAGGCTTTGACCATTGCGCCGGCTTTGCCCATGTCGACCCGGCCGGCATAATCGGCTTTTATCTGGCCCATGATTTTACCCATAGACTTCAGGCATGTTGCGTCATTTTCTTTAACGTAATTTTCAACAACTTCTTTGAGTTCATCATCGGTTAATGGGGTCGGCATAAACTTGCGGATGACGTCGATTTCCGAGCGTTCCCGTTCGGCGAGCTCAGGCCGTCCATTGTCTTCATAAGTGGTCGCGCTTTCTTGGCGCTGTTTCACCATTTTGGACAATAGAGCCATAATTTCAGAATCTTCGATGCCGTCGCAGCGATCTTCTCCGCGCGCGGCAATATCCCGATCTTTGATGGCGGCACTAACCAATCTTAAGGTCGATAAGCGCACGGCATCTTTGGTTTTCATAGCGTCTTTAACGCTGGTCGTAATTTCTTCGCGAAGGGCCATTATGTCCTCATTCTCTCTAAATTCACCCTTATTTGGGGTGTTATCGCAGGATTCCAAGTCCAAAGCCGTCTGTCAATGCATACAAACCTGAATTAGCAGTGTGGAAATTAACCTTTTACGTCGCTTTCTTCTTGCGTCTTGCGCCCGCCGTATTAATAACGGCAAGATTTTAAATCGCGCGCTCTTAATCAAAGGCCATATCAAATGCAAGACGTAAATCTCCCCCCCACTGCAGCGCTTGTTTTAGCGACGGGGCAGGTTTTCTATGGTCGCGGTTGCGGCGCTGAAGGCGAAGCCGTTGGTGAAGTCTGTTTCAATACAGCGATGACGGGATATCAGGAAATCCTGACTGACCCCTCCTATGCAGAGCAAATTGTCTGTTTCACCTTTCCGCATATCGGAAACACCGGCACAAACTCAGAAGATGAAGAAGCCAGCACTGACAGGGCGCAGGATGCGGCTGTCGGCGCCATATTCAAAGCGCCCGTGACGCCGCCCTCTAATTGGCGCAATGAAAACCCGCTCGGGTCCTGGATGAAAGCGCGGGGCATTATTGGTATTTCCGGAATAGATACGCGGGCACTGACATCGTTCATTCGAGAGAACGGCATGCCAAACGGTGTTATCACCCACCGCGCAGACGGACAGTTCGATATCCCCGCTTTGACGGATAAGGCCAAATCATGGACCGGCTTG
>CALJNJ010000233.1 GCA_937981945.1 uncultured Caulobacterales bacterium
GTCCGGCCGTTATTGTAGAAGGTCGCGTCGGACCTGAATGGTGGCGCAGCCGTACAACCCGGCTTTTGGGCAATGATGATGACGTGTTATTCGGGCGCCAAGCCTCGGTGACCATGCAGCAAAACTTGATGAGTTTCGGCCGGCATGAAGCGGAACGCGAATATCAAAGTTCCCGCAGTGACGGCGCGGCTCACCGCGTCCATGAACGCTCTCTTTTCAAGGCCTTAGATGCTACTCAAGCCTATATAGATATTCTGCGTCTGCGCGAAATTCTCGGTAAAGCCGACCAACATATCGCCTATCTTGAAACCAAAGTGGCGGATTTGGATCGCAGCTCTCAATCAGGCGTCGGCAGCGCCGCCGATACGCAGCAGGCCAGAGAACGTCTCAGTGCAGGTATTATTGACCGCAATGAAACGGAAGAAGCGCTGATCTTGGCAGAAAACACATTTTATCAAGTAGTCGGACAAGAGATTGGGCAAACAGTTATGCCCGCGGCTATGACCGGGAAAATTCCGGGATCTCTGGCCGAAGCGATCGGTATTGCACGGCGCAACAACCCTACCCTGAGTATTGCCAGGGCCGACTTGGATGCTGCCAGAGCTGAATTTCGCAAGGCTAAGTCCGATACAAGGCCGAAACTTGATTTTGAACTGACCGGCCGAGCCGGCGATCATATTAACGGCTTCAGAGATGACGCCGAAGACGTCAGGGCTCAATTAGTATTTCGCTATGAATTCAGAGGGGGAATAAAATCCTCTGCAGAACAGGAGCTGCTGAACCGGGCCGACGAAGTGCGCCAACGCATTATGAGCTTGGAGCGCAATGTTGATAATATTGTGCGAGAGAGCTGGGCATCTAAAAACAAAACTCAAGAACGCTATGCACGTCTGCAAACGCAAGTCTCTGAGGGTGCAACTTTATTGTCTTCCTATGAGCGCGAGTTCAGCGTGGGTCGCCGAACCATCAACGACATCTTAAACGCCGAAAACGCAAAATTTCAGGCCGAGTCCGCTATGATCACGGCTAAATATGCCGATCTGTATGCCCGATATCGTATCTTGGCAGCCACCGGAACATTGCTGGATGATATGGGCCTCACGGTCCGACGTGAAGGCGTTGCCAATATGCGCAAATTTGAAGGTGTGGTCGAAACGCCGATCGCGGAAACGGAAAAGCGGCGTAATCCGACCTTTTATAAGAAAATTTATATGGGCGAAGGTCTAGACGGCCGTTTTGAAGTGGCCGAAGAAACAACCACGGAATCCGATACGAAGAAAACCGTATCAATCTCACCCGTCATCAAATACTCAACTATCGATACGGGCGAAATCGAGCGGTATAAACCGAAAGCGGCGCCTGTTAAGACTGCGGCTGTAGAACCGCCTGCGCCTGCTATGGCAGCCGCTGTTGAAGCCCTTGCGGCGCCGGTGTCACCGGTCACGGAACCGGCTACCATCTCAACGGGAACGATCGAATTTATTGATCCTGAACCCCAATTATCAGCGGAAATTTCTACCCCTGAGATTTCTGAAACTAAGAGTCTTCACAATCAGTCTCCGGAGACGGAGATTGCCAGGGGGGCGGATACATATAAGGCTTACCTTTCGCCCCAAGCAGTGTCTCCTGCCCCCCGCATTATAACCTCAACTGTAGAATTGAGCGAAACAATCTCGCCAAGCGAAACGGTTGCAGCAACAGATCCAATGGACGTGTCCGGATATTCGGTTCAATCCGTATCGGAAGAAGAGTTCAAACGGATCAAAATTCGCCCGGGCGCAGAAGTCAATTGGGCGTTCAAATCCATCAAACATGAAGGAGTGCTCTACTTGCTGGACGACACTTTATAACTTTTAACCGGGGCGAACCATGAAAGGGAATAAAGAGACTGAAGAGTTTGACTTGTCTTGGTCTGAAGACGCGGCGTTTTCCGATAATCCGGATTATGTCGATCTTCCGATTGCAGACGACGATGAACTATTGACTTGTTTTCTAACCTTATCAAAATATCTGGACCGGGCAATTTCGGCGACCCATGCGGGATCAGGGATTCCGTTGGAAGACGGTCGTTTTACGCCTGCCAATATCAAAACGGCCGCTGAGCGCGCGGGACTCGCCGCTCATGTTCAAAAATTTAAGCTGGATAAGAACAGAAGCTATAAACTTCCGGTTATTCTCCTAATGCAAGGCAGAGGCGCGTGCATTTTGTGGGAATTGGAAAAAGACGCGGCCATCATCTCAGCGCCGGGCGGCAATGAGGAAAAAGTCCGCGTCGCGATTTCCAAACTACAATCAGGCTATATGGGATACGCCATTGATCTGAAACCATTGGCTCAAAACATAACCGATACAGAGATCAATTATGAAACGCCGGCGAAAGGCCATTGGTTCCGCAGTGTCTTATGGAAGCTTAAGCCTGACTTTATCCAAGTGGGTATCGCCTCGTTTCTGACCAATTGCTTAGCCATTGCGGCGCCGCTCTTTATGCTCAATGTCTATGATCGTGTTCTGCCCAATTCAGCTTTTTCGACACTTTGGATATTGGCCGTCGGCATGGCTTGCGTGCTGGTGTTTGAACTCACATTTCGAGTTTTAAGAGGGCTGATTATCGACCGGGCCGGTCGTATTGCTGATGTGAACCTGGCTTCGCGGCTGTTCGACCATGTTCTGAAAATTCGGATGAATGATCGACCGGGGTCTTCAGGGGCTTTTGCCAATAAACTTCGTGAGTTTGAAACGGTTCGGGAATTTTTCAGTTCAACAACATTAATCGCGCTCATCGACCTCTTGTTTATCTGTGTCTTCCTTGGCGTGATATACATGGTGGGCGGACCTCTTGTGATCATCCCGGCCATAGCCGTGATATTCGTCACAGCCATTGGGTTGATAATTCAGCCATTTATGATGGGAACAGTCAGAGAAGTACAGGAAGAGGCTTCTCAGAAACATTCACTGCTTATCGAAGCAATCACGGGGATTGAGACGATAAAAGCGGCGAATGCCGAGGGGGAAGTATTAAAAAAATGGGAACAATTAGTCGACCGCACCGCCTCTTCAACAGAGAAAGTCCGGTTCTTTTCGATCAATATGCTCAATTTGACAGTTTTGGCGCAACAATGTGTTTCGGTTGCAATTGTCATCTATGGCGTGTATTTATTTGACGAGGGGCTGGTTTCAATGGGCGCAATCATAGCAACCGTAATTCTCGCGGGCCGCGCAGTGGCGCCGCTGGGAACGATCGCAGGGACATTGTCCCGCGCGCAGCAATCTATGGTGGCTTTACGTAATTTGGATGAGGTCATGCAGGCCCCCGCTGAGAACGACAATAAGTCGTTTTCCGTGGCCCAACCCGTCAATAGCGGCGAAATTATTTTCGAAGATGTAAACTTCAGCTACCCGGCCAATGAGCGACCGGCTCTGTCAGGCGCCAGTTTCAAAATCGAACATGGTGATCGTGTCGGTATTATCGGTAAAGTCGGCGCCGGAAAGTCCACATTGATCCGGATTATCAGCGGACTGTTCTCGCCTCAATCCGGCGTGGTGAAGATCGACGGCAAAAATGTTGAGCAATTACATACGGCAGATATCCGAAATGCCATGGGCATTGTGTTGCAGGATGCGACCCTGATCCAAGGGACGATCTATCAAAATATCACATTGGGCATGCATAATGTCTCCGAGCAGAGTCTCAAGAAAGCCTGCTACCAAAGCGGTGCTGACAGCTTTATCGCCGAACATCCCAACGGGTTTGGTATGATTGTTGGCGAACGGGGACAGAATTTGTCGGGCGGGCAACGCCAATTCGTGACCTTATCGCGAGCTTTATTACGTGACCCCAAAATCATCATTATGGATGAACCGACCAGCGCCATGGACAGTGGGTCGGAACAATTATTTATCAATCGTTTTTCAAGCGCCTGCGAAGATAAAACTGTTATCATTTCAACGCACCGCCACAGCTTACTGAGCCTGGTCGACAAATTAATGCTTATCGACCGCGGTAAAGTTGTTGCCTTTGGCCCCAAAGCTGAAGTTCTCGCCATGCTGACCGGGAAACCGGCGGGAGGCAAGAATGGCTGACGAATGGGATACAAGCGCATTTATTTATGACCCGAGAATGGATCAAAACGGCATTCGCCGTGTGTATTTTTGGGTGTTTTTAATTCTGAGCCTTTTATTGTTCAGCACGGCTATCGCTTGGGCGGCTCGCGCCGATTTGGACGAGGTTACAAGAGGTCAAGGCCGCGTTATTCCGTCCGGCAAGATCCAGGTTGTCCAAAGTCTTGAAGGCGGCATTATTGAAGAAATTCCGGTCTCCGTCGGACAATTAGTCAGCAAAGGGGATATTCTTCTCAAGATCGACGACACAGGATTTGCCGCAGATTTAGGAGAGCTGGAAGCCCGTAAATATGGATTGGACGGCAAAATCGCCCGTCTGAATGCTGAAATAACCGGCAGGGGCTCTATTTCATTCGCCGAAGATATCATGGCCAACGCGCCCGGTATTGTTTCCAGTGAACAAGCTCTGTTTCGCTCCAGACGTACTATGCTGGAAAACTCACTGAGAGTTTTACGGTCCCGCAAAGAACAAAGACGCCAAGAACGCAGTGAACTGGAAGGCAAAGTCAACCGGCTTAAGAATGAGCTCGATATTGCCCGTCAGAATCTCGATATGAATTTGGGTGTGCAGGATATTATTCCGCGCAGCGAAATTTTAAACCTGCGCAAAGAGGTTTCCACATTGGAGGGCGAAATCTCGACAACACGCAGCGGTATTTTGAGAGCGGATGCTGCCATAAACGAAGCCGATCAACTGATCGCCTCAGAGCGCTCGAACTTTCGCGAGCAAGCTCAATCCGAATTGACCGATGCGCGCTCGGAGCTTAATATTCTGGACGCCGGAACTCAGGCCGCCGATGACAGAGTTGACCGCGCAGAACTGAGAGCGCCGGTCGACGGCATTATCAATGAAATACATGTTAATACGGTCGGCGGCGTTGTTCAGCCGGGTAAAGACCTGATCGAGATCGTACCGGCCAGTGACAACCTTCTGATTGAAGCCCGCATACGTCCCAAAGACATTGCGTTTCTGACGCCCAATCAACAGGCCCGCGTCAGCATTACAGCTTATGATTTTTCAATTTACGGCAGCCTTGACGGGGTTGTCGAACGCATCGGGGCTGACAGCCTGACCGATGAACAATCCGGGGAAACTTATTTCCCCATCGATATTCGAACGGAAATTGCGAAGTTCGAAAAAGACGGAAAAACCCTGCCGGTCGTACCCGGCATGGTTGCAAGCGTTGATATTATCACGGGGCGCAAAACCGTGCTGCAATATCTTCTGAAACCTGTGAACAAAGCCAAATATGAAGGCCTCAGAGAGCGATGATGATGACAGACAGTATAACTTCGGATCGGGAGCTGAGTTCCAGAATCGTACAATACAAAGGAAAGCGGGCCTGCATTCGCTTGGAGAATGTCTATTGGGAAACGCTGAAACAAGAAGCCTCAGCGCGCAATATTCGGTTCAACGAACTGGTCCACAGCTATTACAACTCACCTGAAGCCAAAGAGAACCGCACAGCCTATCTACGTCGCCGCGCCATTGAGTGGATGACCGATGTTGTCGATGATACGCAAAGCCGGGTTTATATGGGCCGCAACGAAATCAAATCCATCTTACGAGCCTCGACCCAGCCGGCGATAATCTTTTCAGAAACCCAATCCGTCTCTCGGTTCAATACATCCTTCCGCGATTGGGTTTTGCAAATGGCATATCTATCCAATCCCAATCCTGATCTGGATAAACTGAGAATTTCTTTCAGACGGTCATTGGCCGGCATACGCCGTTCCATTGACGCGGACGACGGCGTCGCCATGAATGAACAAGTGTCCGTTTTGCTTCCGGGCTTGGTCTTACCCGTCTATATGAATGTGGTAGCCATCGAGAAATATTTGGACATGGAAGATGTCTATTTCGGCATCATTACGTCCGAGACCCGGCCCTCCTAACGCTTTATTCACTCTGATTTTTAAGCCTCCGCTAACTGCGTCTCTAAACGCGGTTTTCAGCTTACCGGTTTAATGACTCCTCCTAATAAATTTAGGGGCGGAGGGGTCTGGTGTCAGTACCCGGAAATACATTGTGGCAAAACATACGGGTCTCAGCCATGTCTGTTGCCCTAACGGTTTTATCGGTTGAGGCTTTCAGTCAGCCCGCTGAATTAGCTGTCGCGAAGCCGGCAGCTTTACAGACAATCACAGTCCGCGGCCCCATATCCGTATCGGTCACCGAAGGCCCGGAAAACTTTATTGAACCCGCCGCCCTAAAAATCGAATCCAAGCCTGTTGAGACGATTACTCCCACGGTTAAGAGCCCTAAGCTGCCAATTGTTAAATCAGCGGCGCTCAGCAGGCCTTCTCTGCCCTCCAAGGCCAAGCCGATACCCGTGCCGGCCATACCGCGCATGCATAAACGCCAAAATGAAAAACTATCGGTTCGGCCCTCTCTAAAAGGCACAATGGAAATCAGCTTTGATGACGAAGACAAAATCAAAGCTTGGGCCTCTGTAAAACACAAGGTTTCTGCTGATCTTATTTTTCTCAGACGCTGCATGGAACAATATGATTGCAGCGATCCTATGATACGGCAATGGGCTGATTTTTTAAGACCGCTGAAATCAAGTTCCCGTACGGAGCAAATGGTTCGCGTCAACAATTTCGCCAATGCTCGTCAATATATCAAAGACAGAGCTAATTATGGCCTTTCCGATTATTGGGCTCGTCCGGTTGATTTTCTGAGGTCGTCCGGGGATTGCGAAGATTATGCAATCTTCAAATATGCATCCTTAAAAGCCTTGGGTTTTAGCGATCAGGATATGCGCTTGGTCGTTGGTATATTGGATGACGGAACGCCTCATGCGGTTCTTCAGGTCTCTGCGCCAACCGGATCTTTAATCTTGGACAACAGATTTACGCGCCTCATTCCTGAGCATCAATCAAATTTAATTCCCAATCCGAAATATAGTGTCAATCTGACTCGGCGCTGGACTCACTTCATACCGCGCAGATCAGGCGGCGCCCAAAAATGACAATTGCGGCAGAAAAAACAACAGGCCTGCAATAACAATTGCAGGTCCGTAAGGTGATTTTTGTCTGAAAATTGCGCGAATGCCGCCCTCACCTTTATGTTTGCCCTGTGCGACAGAGCGGATGATCACAAAAATACTGATGACCCCGCCAATAACCGCGACGAGCATCAAAAAGACAATAAGATTTTGCGGACGCATCCAAAGCCCGAGCGCTGCGATTAGTTTGACATCGCCGCCGCCCATAAGACCGGGAATAAAGGCCAAAAACCCAATCACAAAAGCGATAAAAGCTGACAATAAATGCCAGGCCGGCAAAGGCCACGACAAACGGACCACCAGCGCTAATATAACAAACAGGCCGATAACAACCATGGAAACCCAATTGGGTATGGTCATGGTTTTCGTATCATACCATGCGGTCCACACCAGCAAACCACAAAGGCACAGAATAAGAAAATCAGGGACGGTCATAGGCCAACCATAGGCCTAATTCCTATTTAGACAAGAGGATCGACTCCAAGTTTCTTTCCGCTTGCTCGAAATAGACAGGACTGACGGCGATTGCTTTTCTGAAGTAAGAGGCCGCTTTTTGACGCTTAGCGTTTTTGAGCGCGTTTTCTCCGATGGCATTAAACAAATGGGCGCGTTCCCGATCCCCGGCTGACATAAGAGCCTCGGTTTCGGACCGCTCAAAAGCAATCGCGATACGGTGACCCATATATTGGGGCGTCTCCTGCCCGATAGTTTCATAGACACTTAAAGCTTCGCTGAATTGGTCTTGTTCAATATAGGCCAGCGCCAGATTATTAGCGATAGAGACATCATCTTTATTAAGTTCGTGAGCTCTACTGAACGCGACGATTGCAGCGGGGCCGTTATCCTGTTCGATCTCGATCATGCCCAGCCCGTTCCAGGACCGCCACAGATCAGACTGAAGCTCAGTCGCGGCGTTTAGGTTTTGCC
>CALJNJ010000234.1 GCA_937981945.1 uncultured Caulobacterales bacterium
CAATCGGAAGATATTTGAAAAATTTTTGCATGATGTTTCTCCTAAAAAATCGTTTAAATATTTCCGCCGCCCCACAGGACGGAGTAAGCTTCGCAGTGAATTAAAACGCTGCCGAAGTCAGATAAGTTGACGCCTTGTGGAAGGATGTAATCCTGCGTGCCTTTGGTCGACTTCACAAACCCTAAAAGAACGGCGCCGTCAGTCGCGTTATTACCGGCCGCTGTGTCGATCGTTTGCGGTGACAGAAAGACTTTCAGATCAGGTCCGCTTTTGGTTTTAAAGTTGTCGGCAAAACGAATAATGGTTTGTCCGCCGGATTGAATGATCTCATAACTGCCTCGCAGGCTTTTTGACTTTTGAACAAAGTCGCCGGCTGCCAAGGATTGAGTGGCTGTGGCGGCCGGGGTTTGAGCGTGCGCCATAACCGCTGTCGTGCAAACAGCGCCAAAGGCTGCTGTCGTGTAAAAGGCCAGACTGATGAGACTTGTTTTAATGTAAGATGTCTTGTTCATGTTTCTCTCCATTTGTTGACCAATTGGTCAATTTAAGTTCAATTTTTTAGCCGGGCTCTTGCCTCGGCTTGACTTTGTACATATCTATTCTTGACTACATGGTCAATAATGTTGTAATAACGTTTTCGTGAGGACGTCAAAAGGTTTGAAATGGCAAGACAAAGAGAATTTGACGAAGATAAGGTCTTAAACGCCCTGCGGGATGTATTTTGGCGCAATGGATATGACGGTGCCTCTTATGCAGAGATCATGAAAGCGACCGGTCTTCAAAAGGGCAGTCTTTACGCCGCCTATGGCGATAAACGATCTTTATATCTAAAGGCCATTGAGCGTTACGATATGGGAACGGTTTCAGATGGGGTCAGAATGTTAAGCGATGAAACTTTGCACGGGCGCGTTCGTATCGCCAATTTGTTCGATTCACTGGTTGACGCCGCCGAAACACAAAAAGGGCGCTGGGGATGCTTATTGTGCAATGCGGCCGCTGATCAGGCGCCGTTTAACGCGCCTACGGAATCCGCTGTGGCCAATAGTATGAATCGGCTCAAATCTGCCATAAAAAAGGCGCTTAAGGATACAAATTCACCGGATATAACCGAATTGGTCTGGAGCAGCTATTTCGGTGGCCATACATTGGTGAAATCAGGCGCGAGCAAGGCCGTTCTGCGAAAACTCAAGGCTCAAATAACAAAATCGGTTTAAGCGCAAACCCCCTTTTCTTTTCCACGCAAATCACCTTAAGACCTGTTCGATTGAAGCTTAAGGGAGGGCCTAATGGCCGAATTTTTCGCCGAATTTTTCGTGATGGAAAACTTTTTCACGCTGGAGAGCATGTTTACGCTCTTTATGCTCATATTGCTGCAAGCTGTCCTGGGTTTTGACAATTTGCTCTATATCGCCATCGAAAGTAACAAAGTTGGCAATGAAGAGGACGCCAAAAAGGTCCGCACTTGGGGCATTGCAATCGCTGTGGTCTTGCGGATTGTCTTATTGGTTTTAATCGTCGCCCTGTTCGATGTTATGGCCAAATACAGCTATTCAATAGATTGGGGGAAGCTGCTCCAGGGTAAATTTACCGTACAGGCCGTCATTACGCTCTTTGGCGGAGCCTTTATCATCTATACGGCCATTAAAGAGATTAATCACATGCTCGCCGTTGAGCATATTGAACATTCTGAAGGCTCCGGGCGGCATACCGTTGGTAAAGCGATTGCCTTTATTGTGATGATGAATTTGGTATTCTCGTTCGATTCCATTTTGTCAGCCATGGCCATTGCCAGCGTCCCGCCGGAAGTGGCCGGTGATCCCACCACTTATCAGGTCCCGCTCATGGCGATCGCAATTGTCATGTCCGGTATTGCCATGATCTTCTTGGCCGATGCGGTGACGGAGTTTTTGAAGAAAAACCGTATGTATCAAATTTTAGGTCTTTTCATCTTGCTTTTGGTCGGCGTTCTCTTGGTGACTGAAGGGGCACATTTGGCTCATCTGAAACTGTTCGGGTTTGAAATGCAGGCCATGTCCAAGCCGACTTTCTACCTGGTTGTGGGCGTTTTGGTGATCACCGATATTATTTCCAGTCGGTATCAAAAGCGGCTATGGGCCCAAAAAGAGGCCGAAATTCGAGGGGATCACCCTGAGACAGATGGCTTGGAAGCCGTTAACAAAGCCATGGGGCATTAACCTGCCATAAGCAGAACTTTTAGGAATTATTACCACAAAGGCCGGGTTTCCGGCCTTTTCTTTTGGCCGGTTTGAGCTTATCGGCAATTATGATTTCTGTTCTTGATCTTTTTCGTATCGGCATAGGACCGTCCAGTTCACATACGGTTGGCCCGATCCGTATTGCCGGTCGCTTTGCAGCTTCCCTCCACCGAGAGAAGCTTTTTGACCGGACAGAACGCGTTGAGGTTCGTCTGCGCGGTTCTCTGGCCTTTACCGGCGCCGGCCACGGAACGCCTGATGCCGTTTTAATGGGGCTCATGGGGCTATATCCTGAAACACTGGATATTGAACAAACCCATAAAAATATTGCACAGGTTAAAACGTCTAAAACGCTTTTGCTGGACGGGCAGAAATCAATCCGATTTGATCCTGAAACGGATCTGGTTTTTGACTATGAGACAAAGCCTGATCTCCATCCCAATGAAATGTGGCTGGGCGCTTTTGACGGCTCCGGAGCATTACTGAGAGAGCAGACCTATTATTCAACGGGCGGCGGTTTTATCGCCTCGGGCGCGCAGCTTCGAAAACCCGTCAAAAATGATATTGTCGTAACCGGCGGTAAGGTTCCATATCCGTTTGAATCCGCCGCGGATCTTTTACGGTATTGCGCCGATGAAGACATGGAAATGCACCGGATTATTTACGCCAATGAAGATTGCCATCGTCCGCGGGCTGAAACCGATGCGGCTCTGGATCGTATCGCCGACGTGATGCTGGCTTGTATCGATCGGGGCCTCAATACAGAGGGGCATTTGCCGGGCGGGCTTAAGGTCAAACGCCGGGCACCGGGGATCTGGCAAAAGCTGCACGGCGCGCCTCTTTCCAATGAACGCGAGCAATTATTTGACTGGCTCAATGTCTATGCCATGGCTGTGAATGAGGAAAATGCGGCGGGCGGGCAAATCGTTACCGCGCCTACCAACGGCGCCGCAGGAATTCTGCCGGCCGTCTTAAAACATTATTGCTGCGGTGAGCGGGAAAACGCCGCCAATGTGCGCAAATTTTTACTGACCGCCGGCGCCATCGGCATTTTATATAAACAGCGGGCCTCAATTTCGGGCGCTGAAATGGGTTGTCAGGGTGAAGTTGGCGTGGCCTGTTCCATGGCTTCCGGCGCCTTAGCGGCCGTTTGGGGCGGAAATCCTGAGCAAGTGGCCAGCGCCGCCGAAATCGGCATGGAGCATAATTTGGGGCTGACTTGTGACCCGGTCGGCGGCCTTGTGCAAATTCCCTGTATTGAACGCAATGCCATTGGCGCGGTTAAAGCTGCCAATGCGGCGCGCCTGGCATTACACGCACCGTCTCAGATGAAAGTCAGCCTGGACCAAGTCATTGAGACTATGCGCCAAACCGGTCTGGATATGTCGTCAAAATATAAGGAAACTTCCCAAGGCGGTCTGGCCGTCAATGTGGTGGAGTGCTAAACCTGCCGCAAAGGAATAGTTATGGCAGATCTTCAAATTTTCACCACGGGCGGAACGATCGACAAAGTCTACTTTGATGCTTTGTCTGAGTTTCAGGTTGGCGATACAGGTATCGGCAATATGCTGGCTGAGGCGAATATTTCCTATGATTATGAGATTACGCCGCTAATGCGCAAGGATAGTCTTGAGCTGACCGATGAGGACAGGGCGATAATTTACAAAGCGATTTCAGAATCCAAAGCGAGCAATGTTCTGGTCACCCACGGCACGGACACTATGGCTGTGACGGCGCGTCATGTGTCAGACATAAAAGGTAAAACCATTGTCTTTACCGGCGCCATGCTGCCGGCGACACACCGCGCCACAGACGCGGTGTTTAATGTAGGCTTTGCCATTGCCGCCTGCCGGCTTTTGACGAACGGAACCTATCTCGCCATGAACGGTCAAGTTTTTGATCCCGCCCATGTGGTCAAAGACAGGGACGCAGGC
>CALJNJ010000235.1 GCA_937981945.1 uncultured Caulobacterales bacterium
ATCAGCGGTCCTGATTTGGTCTTGGGGCTCCAATCTCACGGGCACCGAAATTCTCAATCGATCACAAAAGACAATCTGGCAAAGATATTAAAACCGGAGTTGAAGCCCGGTGATTTGATTGTTTGTCTTGGCGCCGGTGACATCACTTATTGGGCGGCCGGTCTGGCAGCGGGGCTGGAGACAGCCTGATGTCGCTGCTGGAGCGTTTGCCGTCCGTCCGCGGAAAGCTGTCGGAGAATGTGTCTTTAGCGCCCTATAGCTGGCTCAGAGTGGGCGGGCCGGCTGAAGCTTTTTTCATGCCGAAAGACGAGGCTGATTTGGCCTTGTTTCTGTCCGCTTTGCCGGAGGATATTCCGGTCACGGTTTTGGGCGTTGCGTCCAATACGCTCATAAGAGACGGCGGTATAAAAGGCGTCACCATTCGGCTCGGTCCGACCTTTGCCAAGATAACTACATCCGGCCGGACACTGACGACGGGCGCCGCAGCGCTGGACAATAAAGTCGCGGCTTCCGCAGCAAAGGCCGGCATCGCCGATCTTGAGTTTTATGCCGGAATTCCGGGGACCATTGGCGGCGCGCTTCGCATGAACGCCGGCTGCTATGGGTCTGAAACTAAAGGTGTTTTGGAAGAGGTCGTTGCCATTGATCGGCGAGGGCGCCGGCAGCTTATGAGCCTTGAGGATATGGAATATAGCTACCGCCATTCCGGGGCATCAGCCGAGCTCATTTATACGGAGGCAAGGTTTAGAGGATCGCCTGATAATCCCGCGGATATCCAAGCGCGCATGGATGACATAACGGCCAAGCGCGAAGAGAGCCAACCTATTCGCGAGAAGACCGGCGGCTCTACTTTCAAGAACCCCGATCCTGAAAAATCAGGCGGGCGCGGGGCTTGGCAGGTGATTGACGCGGCCGGCGGCCGGGGCTTTCGGGTCGGCGGCGCGCAGATGAGCGAAAAGCATTGTAACTTCATGATCAATGCGGATAACGCTACCGCGTTGGATCTGGAGACTTTGGGTGAGACAATCCGCGATATGGTGAAACAAAGCGAAGGCGTAGAGCTTGAGTGGGAAGTTAAACGTATCGGAGAAGCCGAATGAGTAAACGTGTTGCTGTTTTAAAAGGCGGAATGTCGCCGGAGCGGGACGTTTCATTGGTTTCGGGGGATGCTGTGGCATCCGCTCTTCGGGACGAAGGCTACGAGGTAACTGAAATAGACGTGGGTCATAACATCTGGGAGCAACTTCACGCGGCTGATCCTGATGTTGTCTTTAATGCCCTTCACGGCGAATGGGGCGAAGATGGCCGCATTCAGGGGATATTGGATTTATTTGGGGCGCCTTATACCCATAGCGGGGTTATGGCATCGGCCTTGGCTATGGATAAACATCGCAGCAAAGCCGTTTTGAGAGATGTCGGGATTACCGTGCCCAAAGGAACATTGGCCGATCGTAATTCTGTGGCAGAAGCGCACCCCATGGAACCGCCTTATGTGGTCAAGCCCAATGCTCAAGGGTCCAGCGTTGGTGTTTACATTGTCAAAGACGGCGCAAATTCACCGCCAAAAGCCGTGGCTGACAATGATGCTATGGGGGATTTGGTATTAGTTGAAGAGTTTATTCCCGGGCGTGAGCTGACGGTAACCGTTATGGACGGAGAGGCGTTCGCCGTGACCGAAATTATTCCCGCCAAAGGCTGGTATGATTATGAAGCAAAATATGCTGACGGCGGATCCAGCCATGTTGTGCCCGCCGATATTCCGAAAAATGTCGAAGATTTATGTAAAACTTGGGCTGTTTTAGCTCATGAAACCCTTGGCTGCAGGGGGGTAACCCGCTCTGATTTCAGATTTAATGATATTAATCAGGACTTAAGCGATATCGTAAACAAAATCGTAATGCTTGAACTTAATACTCAACCCGGAATGACGCCGACGTCATTGGTGCCTGAGCAGGCCCAATATCTCGGCATTAGTTTTGGCCGGCTCTGTCGCCGGATTGTTGAGGATGCTTCATGGCCGCGATAAAACGTGTCAGCCCTTTAAAACCCGGATTAAGAGGCGCCCGTAATTGGGTGACCGCACAGGTTCGCGCCGCGAGCTATTCGCGCAAAGGTGCCTGGCGTTTGGCCTTGGGCATTGTATTCATGTTTTTCCTCATCGCCTTTATGGGCTTGTGGCTCGGCGGGTTTCTGCCTGATGCTCGCAAGACCGGACAGGATTTCGTCAAAAACCGCTTGGTCGCCATGGGATTTGTGGTCAACCGGGTTGATGTGATGGGAGAGGGCCGTTTGTCCGAACCGGCGGTCAGACAGGTTTTAGGGGTCAATCAAGGCGATTATCTGTTCGAACTGGATTTGAAGTCCGCTCAAGCCAGAGTGGAAGATATCAGCTGGGTCGAGCGAGCCATTGTCCGCCGTCTGTGGCCGGACAGAATTGTTGTTCAAATTATAGAACGTAAGCCCTACGCGCTTTGGCAATCGGACGGCGACCTTCATCTGATTGATCGCGACGGAACGGTTATTCAAAAAGCTTCGGCGGAAAACTGGCCCGACATGACATTGATTGTCGGAGCGCAGGCGCCGGAGCTTTATTATGAGGCCGAGCAGAAAATTCGTCAGTTTAAGTCTTTGGACGGCCGGGTCTCAACTCTGGTCTATCACAATACAGGCCGATGGGATTTGGTTCTCGATGACGGAGCCGTCAGAGTAAAGTTGCCGGCCGGAAATTTTGATCCGGCGCTTCGAGCGCTTTCCAAGCTGCATGGGCAGACCCGAATTTTGGACCGGGCCGTTTCGGAAATAGATCTGCGTCTGCCTGATCGCATTACCTTTAGCCCCAATCCTTCAAAGCCGTCCTAGGAGATCGATCGAAATGCGGGGGGGCCGTCATAAGAAAGCTGAAACTCAAGCTGTTCTCGACATCGGATCGAGCAAAGTCGTTTGTCTGATCGGTCAAGCCGATCCCAATATGGGCGTGCAATTGATCGGATCGGGCTTTGGCGTCAGCAGCGGAATGAAGTCCGGCGCAGTTGTCGATATGGAGGCTCTGGATTTCGGCATCAGGACAGCCGTCGAAAAAGCAGAGCGTGAAGCAGGGATTGTCGTGCGCTCGGTTGCCGTCAATGTCGCGGTCAGGTCTCTGCGCTCGCAGCATTTAACCGTCGAGACAGAATTTTCGGGCAGCGAAGTTGCCGACCGGGACTTAAAACGTCTGGTCAATTCATCTTTGTCCGAACTGGCCCAGCCCGATCATACCATTCTTCACGCTATTCCGCTCAACTGGCTGGTTGACGGGGAAAGCAGTATTGAAGAGCCGCGCGGAATGTTCGGATCCTCATTGGGTGTTGATATGCATTTTGTTTTAGCCGGCGTCGGACCGCTGCGAAATCTCGCCCATTGTATTGAACGTTGTCACCTGGATATCAGTGCTGTCACGGTTTCACCCTATGCGGCCGGCTTGTCAGTCCTGACTGAGGATGAGAAAGATCTGGGCGTGACTCTGATCGATATGGGCGGGGGGATCACATCTGCTGCGGTTTTCAGAGATAATGCCTTGGTTCACGTCGAGGCCTTGGCCGTTGGCGGTAAGACGGTGACCAAAGATATTGCGAGAGGGTTGACGACGCCGCCCGAAGCCGCCGAGCGGATTAAGATGCTTTACGGTTCGGCTCTTCACGGTGCCGATGACGATTTTGAAAGCATTCCCTGTCCGCCCATGGGCGCGCAGGATACGCTGCATCACGAACCTCGATCTCTGCTCACCGGCATCGTTCGCAGCCGAGTCGAAGAGACCTTTGAGATTCTCCGCGACCGTATGAAAGATAAAGGTCTGGAAGCCTATTCAGGCCGTCGAATCGTTTTGACGGGCGGCGGCGCAAGGTTGAACGGGGTCAGAGAGCTTGCCGAGTTTGTATTTAATAAAAGAGCCAGGGTTGGCCGGCCTCACGGCGTCCTTGGGCTCAAGGATCAATTGTCCGGACCGGACTTCGCCGTCTCAACAGGTTTGCTTAAGCATCAGTTTTTAAAAGAAAAAGAAGTTATCTCGGGGCCGCCTGATCTTACCGGTCGTCGATACAGACAGCAACGTTACAGCGGCGGAAACCTCGGCCGCTCTCTGCAATGGCTCAAAGAAAACTTCTAAAAAAACACATTAAATCTTCAGCGCCACTGGGTTTATTAATACCTGCTTAACTGATTTCCGTCAAAAGTTAACGAGTCAGAAACCATAATCTCGAAGGCGTGATATGAGCATCAACTTGTCTCTACCTAAATCCGTAGAAATCAAACCCAGAATTGTTGTTATTGGTGTGGGCGGCGCCGGTGGTAATGCTGTGAACAATATGATCGCCTCAGGACTTGAAGGTGTCGAATTTGCAGTCGCAAACACGGACGCGCAGGCCTTGGCCTTTTCCCAAGCGCCGCGACGTATTCAAATGGGCGGCGGTATAACCCAAGGCCTTGGCGCCGGCATGAAGCCGGAAGTCGGCGAGCAATCAGCCGAAGAATCCATGGCGGAAATTTTAGAGCATCTGGACGGCGCGCACATGTTATTTGTCGCGGCCGGCATGGGCGGCGGTACGGGCACGGGCGCTGCGCCTGTGATCGCGCAGGCGGCCAGAGAAAAAGGTATCCTGACGGTTGCGATCGTCACAAAGCCTTTCCAGTTCGAAGGTTCCAAGCGGATGAAGATTGCTGAAGAGGGCATTGATCGTCTGTCTTCAGCCGTCGACACTTTGATTGTCATCCCAAATCAAAATCTCTTCCGCATCGCTACCGAGCAGACTACCATGACAGACGCATTTGCCATGGCGGATGAAGTTCTGAATTCCGGCGTTCGCGGGATCACGGACCTTATGGTTGTTCCCGGCTTGATCAATTTGGACTTTAATGATGTCCGTACGATTATGGATGAAATGGGCAAGGCAATGATGGGCACGGGCGAAGCCACCGGTGAGCGCCGCGCCATAGAAGCTGCTGAAAGCGCTATTTCCAATCCGCTTCTGGATGATGTTTCATTGAAAGGCGCTCGCGGTGTCTTGATCAATATTACCGGCGGCAAGGACTTGACCCTTTATGAGGTCGACGAAGCGGCCGGTCTTATCCGCTCTCAAGTGGATGAAGAAGCCAATATTATTGTCGGATCCGCTTTGGATCCGGATTTGGACGGAATTGTTCGGGTTTCCGTCGTGGCCACGGGCGTGGGCGCCATACAGCAGGGCGTTTCGCCGGTTGTTCAGTCCAGCTTGGACGCCAATATTTCCCGCTTACGGGAAACGGCGAGCAATTTAAGAGTAACAAAAGAACCCGTAGCCTATATTGATGAGGACGACATTCCGTCTCTCGAAGATATCGAAGCCGAGGCCCAGCCGTCATATGTCGCCAAAGCACCGATCCCGGCGCCGCAAGCGACCGTTACGCCCCCGCCGCCAATGCCGCAAGCTGCGCCAATTGCACAGGCACCGGCTGCGGCTGCGCCGGTTCAGGCCGAACTGCCGGAACCTGTCCCGCAGACGGTTGTCAAACGTCCGTTTAGTTTCTTTGGTCGGAAGAAGGCCATCCCGGTCGCCACCACGCCGCCTGAAAGACCAAAAGTTCGCAGCAATGGCGATTTGTTTGGCGAAGAGGCTGAT
>CALJNJ010000236.1 GCA_937981945.1 uncultured Caulobacterales bacterium
GGCAATGCACCGGCGTTCAGCAAAAGCGATAAATTTCTGGCGCTCTCCATTGTGAAGCTGCCTTCAATAAAACCTTTGCCGCCTGTGATCGGGCCGTTCATACGCGGCGCCGTAATGATTTCCCCGTTCAGAACAACGGCGAATTGTTTGCCGACATTTTCAGTCGTCAGCTTACCGAATAATCGGGCGCAGCGCAGGTTGAACTCAAAATTGATAATCGGCTGATTATTCTCAGGGTGCAGGCCTTCTTTGGAAGATTTCAAGCATTCCCCTGTGATGCGGGTCCGCTCCTCAACCAACAGGCCCTGGCCGTCCGTAGACGGAAAATAAGTCGCGCCGGATGGATATTGCTCCTTTTCAAGAGCAATGCGCATGGCGCCGTCTGAAAAACTTTCAGGACGAACCAGGTGAAAGCTGAGGTTCGCCGTATCGTTAATACGCTTTTTAATGTCATCTACGTTTTTGGCGCCCGGAACCTGCAAAAGAATGCGATCATCGCCCTCTTTTACCAAAGTCATTTCCGTTGTTCCTTGCGGGTCAATACGGCGGCGCAGCACTTCGATGGATTGCGCAATGGTCCGTTCTTCGATGTTTTTGATATTGTCTTCGGTAATCACCAGTTCAAACCGCGTATCTGACAAGGCCGTGACGTTGACCGTCTTGCCCGAGCCGATCTGACTGGCATCAATGGCGACTTCCAGGGCTTCTAAAGCTGTCTTGGCTTTTTCACTGTCTTCGGCCTTGCGAATTTCAGCGACAACTGTGTTGCCGACTTCGCGAACGGATGTAAACTTTACCTGAGCATCGCGCAGGGCTTGCTGCATATTGCCCTTTTGATTCTTGAGTTCATTTTCCCGAACGCTGGACATGTCCACGGCCAAAAGCATGTGAGCCCCGCCCTGCAAGTCCAAGCCCAAATTGATCGTATCCTGCATGAAACCGGGGAGGTTTTCGCGCTGTTTCTCACCAATGAAATTGGGCGCGGCAAATAAGATGCCCAGAATGACGGCGGCCAATATGCCAAAGGTCTTCCATTTGGAAAAATGTAGTAAGCTCATGCTTGTTCCTTAAGCTCATGCATAAAGTCCGGCAGAATAGCCGGACTCAATTATTTTCTGTCGTTTGCAGGTTCTGTTCGGTTGAGAACTTCGGCGATCATGGCGCGCTTGACCTTCACTTTGACGCCGGACGCAATTTCCACGGTCAAATCGTCATCAGTGGCTTTGGTGACTTTCCCGATGATGCCGCCATTGGTGACCACTTGGTCGCCGCGGACGATTTCAGTCAGCATTTGACGGTGAGCTTTCAGTCGCTGATTTTGCGGTCGAATGAACAAAAACCAAAATAAAGCAAAAATCATCAGCCATGGCAGCATGGCAAAAATGACATTAGGCTGGCCGGCCGGTGCAGATTGCATGATCAGGTTACTCATATATCCCCGCAAAAAAATTGACGCCCGGCCTTAGTCGCCGGAATTATGATTTGGCGACTATATAGGGGCGTCAAAATTTATTTCAACGGAAGAAGTTAAATAACTACCGTAAACAATGCCCGCTTGGCAGAGACAAGCGCTGACCGGGCTGAATCGTCGTACTTCCGCCCAGTGAATTTGAGGCAGAAATATCAGAAACGGAAACACAGGCCCTGCGAGCGATACTATAGAGTGTATCCCCGGGGAGAACCGCGTAAACGCCTGAAAACGGGATCGGCTCTACATTGCGAACCAATGTGGGCGACGTATTTGTGTAAGTATTCTGAGATATGCGGCGAGCCGTGCCGGGAACAGTCAAAGACTGGCCGATACTGATATTATTACCGGAAATGCTATTGGATGAGCGAAGCTCAGATAGGGACACATTATAACGCTTGGAGATGTTATAAAGCGTATCCCCTTTTGCCACCGTATGAATTCTCGTGGTGACAGCGCTCGTTACGGCAGCTGTTCCGTAAGTCGTTGTTGATGCCGACTGAGTGACAGGCGTATCAAAAAGCTCAATACTGTAGCTGGGTGTTGCGGTCTGTACTGTGCTCGAGTGAATTGTTGTAGACGGGCGGCCATCATAAATGACGGATCCTGTCGACGTAACCGTCCCTGCACTTGTGACTGTTCCCACGGACGTTGTGGTCGAATAGTCGGAATAACCGGAATAGGTTGAGTAATCGCCCTGAAACGCTTTGACGCGCTCTGCTTCTTCGAGAAGCCTTGCATATTCTTCGGGGCTCACATCGCCCGGACGAATATGCTGTGCACGGACAACATCAGATAAATCATCAGGTGACGGAACGGGTTCAACATTCCTGACATAGGTTTGCGCAAATGCTGACACGGAAAACAAGCTCCCCATCGCAGCAGCCGCTAAAAATTTCATTGCTGACATGTTCATTTCTCCATTGGCAACAAACGCCTTGGATTTATCATTTCAGTCTATAGTTAATGTTTCCTAAAAATTTGGCTGAGCTTTCAACGAATAAGAATGCCGCTTTTATACCCGGTTCTGTCCACATTGACGCCGTAATGGCTGAATATTTTTCTTGTAAGTTTTATTCCGCCGCTTCAATCCACACACGACTCTTGGTACACGCACATGATGGTTTCAGTTACAGACACAGATTTCTTGCCGGACGGTGATCCGGAAACAACGCCGCACAGCATTCAGGCCGAACAAGCCATGCTGGGCGCCCTGCTCTATGATAATGAAGTTTATCACCGTATCAGCAATATCGTCAACGAGACCCATTTCTACAATCCGGTCCACCGGCGGATTTTCGAAACGGCGGCCCGCCTGATCGAATCCGGTAAACTCGCCGATGCCATTGTTCTGAAGAACCGCTTCTCCCAAGATGAAACCCTCATCGATATTGGCGGCGAACAATATTTGGCGGAACTCTTACTCGCAGCGCCATCCGGCGCGACGGCTGTTGAATATGCCAAAATGGTCTTTGATCTGGCCATGCGCCGCGAGCTTATCCGTCTTGGCGGCGATATTTCATCAGAAGCGTCCAATCCGGAAAATGAGCAAGACGCGATGGATCAGATATCCGACGCTGAAAGCAAGCTTTTTAATCTGGCCGAGGTCGGCTCCGTCCAAACCGGGTTTGAATCTTTCAAAACCGCCATGATTAAATCCATTGATATGGCGTCAGCGGCCTATGCCCGTGACGGCTCCATGTCAGGTATCGGCACGGGCCTGACGGATTTGGACCGGCAGCTCGGCGGCATGCACAGTTCTGATTTAATTATTCTGGCCGGCCGGCCGTCCATGGGAAAAACCTCATTAGCCACCAATATTGCCTTTCATATTGCCAAGAAGTTCCGGGAAGAAAAAACCGAAACAGGTGTATCCAAAGCGGCTGACGGCGGCCGGGTCGGATTTTTCAGCCTTGAAATGTCATCTGAGCAATTGGCGACTCGTATTCTGGCGGAACAATCCGGAATTCCGTCTCATAAAATTCGCCGCGGCGATATTAATGCGTCTGAATATGAATCCATTCGGGAAAGCGCCGATGATATCAGCAATATCCCGCTGTTTATTGATGATACCGGCGGAATTTCCATCGGTCAGCTTTCTGCCAGAGCCCGCCGGTTAAAACGCATGCACGGCCTCGATATGATCGTCGTGGACTATTTGCAATTATTGACGGGCGGCAAAGCCCTCAAATCATCTGATGGCCGAGTTCAGGAAGTCAGCGCCATCACACAGGGTTTGAAAGCCTTGGCCAAAGAACTCGACATCCCGGTTCTGGCTTTGGCGCAATTATCCCGCGCCGTCGAACAGCGCGACGACAAACGCCCTCAGCTCTCTGATCTGCGGGAATCGGGCTCGATCGAGCAAGACGCCGATGTGGTTATGTTCGTTTTCCGCGAAGAATATTACAAAGCCCGCGCTGAGCCGACCGAAGGCACGCCCGAACATGTCGCTTGGCAAGAAGAAATGGAAAGACTTCACGGCAAAGCCGAAGTCGTTGTCGGAAAACAAAGGCACGGGCCAATCGGTATCGTCCGCCTGTCATTTAACGCCAATATTACAAAATTCGGTAATCTGATCGAAGATGACCGCTACGACAACATCCCTCACTAGGCGAACCCTGTCATGAACAATCAAGGCCCAATATTCTCCGCGCGGCCGGTCCTGCGGATAGATTTGGGCGCGATCAAAGACAATTATCGCGC
>CALJNJ010000237.1 GCA_937981945.1 uncultured Caulobacterales bacterium
ATTTGGCGTCAGCCGCGTGGCGGTACGGGAGGCAGAGATCGCGCTTCAGGCACAGGGCCGGCTCGAAATCAAAGTTGGCTCGGGCGCATATGTTTTGGATGCCGGGAATCGAACTTTGAACGGTCTGCCGAAAGTCGGACCATTTGAATTAACAGAGGCCCGCGCTTTATTTGAAGCTGAAAGCGCTGCGCTCGCCGCGCCGATCATAACTGACGAGACATTAGCCGAACTCGAAGGCTACATTGAAATTATGTCGGGGAAAAAAGAGGGGGATTTATCTCCTGATGAGGCAGATGCTGCTTTCCATTTGGCAATTGCGCGATCCACTAATAATCACGCGATCATGTTTGTGATTGATTCAATGTGGAAGATGAGGACCGAAGCCGCACAGCTTCAAAAGGTCTACAAGAACGTTTGTGAGAAAGATTCTACACACCGCGAGCACGAGCATCAGGCCATATTGGACGCGTTGAGAAATCGGGATTCGTCAGCCGCGAGAATTGCCATGCGGGCCCACTTCACCCGAATGATTGATGCTTTATTGGTTGCGTCCGAAGAAGAGGCTTATCAAGAGGTCAAGCGCAAGGCATCCGAGAGCCGTTCTCGCTATATGCTGACCAAACAAATGACCTAAATTCCTGTCTATACCAATATTGTAAATTGGTTTTATATATTGGTTGACAATTAGGCTTTACTCGCCATTATTAATCTTGAAATAAATTACGCGGTCGGACTCGGCCGTGCGGGTGGGTTTGGAGAATATGAAGGTGAAGACGTTTCGTCATTCAAGCTTATTTGTAAGCTTTGCCGTGCTGGCATTTGTTGTTGGCGGATGCGATACGCAAACCGCAACGACGCCAAAACCAGACTCCCAAACTGATGTATCGTCTCAGGTAGAATCAAAGGCGAACAGCAATGTTGTGACAATCGGATTGGGAGATCAATCCGCATTCAATGATGCCGTGAAAAATGCGAAGCCGGGGGATGTGATAACCCTGGCTAACGGCAATTGGAAAGATTTCGAAATTGTGTTTACGGGCGAGGGTGAAAAAGACAATCCCATTCGCTTGACCGCCGAAACCCCCGGAAAGGTTTTGCTGACCGGTCAGTCAAATCTGAGATTGGCAGGTGAGTTTCTGGAGGTGTCCGGCCTGGTCTTCAAAGACGGCTATTCGCCGACCCAAGAAGTCATCAGTTTTCGGCGCAACAAAAATCATCTGGCGAATAATTCCCGCGTTACCGAAGTCGTTATCGACAATTACAATGCTACCGAGCGTCAGGAGGCCGGATTTTGGGTCATGATGTACGGAAAAAACAACCGTTTTGACCACAGTCATTTGGTTGGAAAGCGCAATAAGGGCGTTACCATGGCGGTTCGTCTCAATACTGAAGAGAGCCTGGAGAACCGGCATCGCATCGATCACAATTATTTTGGACCGCGGTCTATTTTAGGGTCAAATGGCGGGGAAACTTTGCGGATCGGCACAAGCCATCATTCCAGAAAAGACTCGCTGACAATTGTCGAAAACAATTACTTTGACCGGTGTGACGGCGAACTGGAAATCATTTCCAATAAATCCGGTAAAAATCAGTTTTTGAACAATACGTTTTTCGAATCCCGCGGGACGCTGACCATGCGTCACGGAAATAATAATCTTGTCGAAGGCAATGTGTTCTTCGGCAACGGTGCAGATCATACAGGCGGAATTCGTGTCATTAATGCCGGGCAGACGATCCGGAACAATTACATGGAAGGGCTGAAAGGCACGCGATTTGGCGGCGCACTTGTGGTTATGAACGGTGTCCCGAACGGTCCGATCAATCGGTATGACCCGGTCATCAACGCGTTGATCGAAAAGAACACTTTAATCGATAGTGATAATATTCAATTGGGCGCCGGCAGTGATGAAGAGCGTAGCGGCGTGCCGAAAGACAGTCGTTTTGAAAATAATTTGATTGTTAATTCTGATGGCCGGGACGTCTTCACCGTCTATGATGACATGTCAGGCATCGATTTTAAAAGCAATGTTTTGGGATCTATGGACCCGCCGGAATTCGCAAGCGGTTTTGAGCGCAAATCGATCAAGCTGAAGCGCCGAAGTGACGGATTATCATTTCCAGCAGGCCTCGAAGGCGTGGGTATAGAGAATGGTTTAAAGGTTACGACCAAAGATCAAACAGGCGTGTCTTGGTATCCAAAGACCGAGCCGACTATTGCTTTCGGATCCGGCAAAACCATCAATGTAAAGCCGGGCGATAGAGTTCTCTCAGCTGCCATCAAAGATGCAAACGCCGGTGATACAATTGTTCTGGCTGCAGGTGATTATGTGGCCGGGAAATTTTTGCTGATTGAGAAGCCGCTGACGTTTAAGGGTAGCGGCAAAGCGAAAATAACCTTTGAACGGTCTACTTTGTTCGAAATCCGAGACGGGGGGTCGTTACAGCTTCATGATCTTGAAATTTCGGGCGACGACAGTCCGGATTATGCCGGCAATTCTGTTAGTCGCACCAGTCCCTATTCAATGATGGAAAACTACCGTTTGGATATATCGAATGTGAAGTTTTCCGATCTGGATACCAATCACTCTTTCAATATTTTGTCGGCGGCAAAAAATACGTTTGCCGATTATATAACGGTGAAGGACTCGTCGTTTAAAAATGTAACAGGCGCCGTTTTCAAGCTCGACAAAGAAGATGATGATTACGGAATCTATAATTCCGAATATTTGACCATTTCAGACTCGTCTTTCGAGAATATTGGCGGTGACATTGTGGATTATTACCGCGGCGGCCGCGATGAAAGCACCTTCGGGCCTCATTTCAGTCTGACAGGGTCAACCATTGATAATGTTGGTTTTGATAAGCGCAATGCGTCTAAGTCGTCTTTGTTGCTGCACGGCGTCCAGGTCACTGATATTACCGGAAATACGTTCAGTAACAGCGCGCCGTTTGTCATCAATCATACAGTCGGCGAACCGAAGACCAAGATTACCAAAAACAAATTTGTAAAAACGGACGGGCCCATCGTCGCCGAGCTGAACAGTGGTTTGGAAAATACGGCAATGATTACCGATAATCAGGGGTTATAGGTGAAATCAGTTCTTTCAGTTTTTGTGGCCTCGGTTGCTCTGGCGGGCGGTTTATCTTCTTGTAAAGCGCCCGAAGCGCCAAATTCATCCGCCAATATTGTTTCCGGCTTTGACGCCACATTGAACGGCGCCACCGAAAAATTGGGCGCCCAAATGAAGCTTGATGTGACTATACCGGTGCCGAAAGATGCGGGCGGCGGATACACCCACGAAAAGCACAAAGAAAATGCCAAATTAGTTTATGACGCCGGGCAAATGTATAAGCTCACCGGCGAACAGAAATACGCTGATTACGCCGCAAAGGTTATGTTGGCCTATGCCGATGTTTATCCGAATTGGGATTTTCATCCCGCGAAAAAGGAACAATCGCCGGGTCGCATGTTCTGGCAAAACCTCAATGAAAGCTGGTGGCTGGTGCACGTTGCCCAAGGTTACGGCGCCGTAAAAGAGACATTGTCGGACGAGCAGCGGGAAAAAATTGAAACCGATCTGTTGCGCAATATGGCAGAGTTTTTGTCAGACGGTTCGCCAGAGACATTCAATAAGATCCACAATCACGGAACTTGGGCTACCGCTGCCGTCGGGCTGACCGGTTATGCCATCGGTGATGACGATTATGTTCAGCAAGCGCTTCTGGGGCTCGATAAGTCCGGAGACGCCGGCTTTTTAAAGCAGATGGACAAGCTGTTCTCGCCGGATGGTTACTATAATGAAGGGCCTTATTATCAGCGCTATGCGCTCATGCCTTTTGTTGTATTTGCTCAAGCCGTTCAGCAAAATAATCCCGAACAGAAGATATTCGAAAAACGTGACGGCATACTGAAAAAAGCCATCTACACGACCATTCAGCAAAGTTATGGCGGATTATTTTTCCCGATTAACGACGCTATCAAAGATAAAGGGATTGCCACAACCGAACTATTGCACGGGGTTGCAATCGCTTATGATTTGACCGGCGATAAGGGCTTGCTGTCAATCGCTGAAGCCCAGGGGAAATACGTTTTAACGCCTGAGAGCCGTGCTTTGTCACGGGACTTGGCTGCCGGAAAAGCTGAGCCGTTTGCCTATCAATCCATGCGTCTGCGTGACGGTGAAAACGGTACCGAAGGCGGACTGGATATATTGCGGGCGTCTGCTGATCCCAAAGATCTGGCACTGGTCGCCAAGAATACGTCACAGGGTTTGGGTCACGGACATTTCGACAAGATGGGTCTCCTGGTTTTTGACGCCGGACATGAAATTCTCAGGGATTACGGCGCCGCGAGGTTCCTCAACGTTGAAGCTAAATATGGCGGTCATTATCTTCCGGAAAATAATGCTTATGCCAAGCAAACCGTCGCTCACAAT
>CALJNJ010000238.1 GCA_937981945.1 uncultured Caulobacterales bacterium
ACACCGCCCTTTGGATTTGCGCTTTTTTACCTGCGCGGCGTAGCTCCGCCCGAAGTGACCACTTCGGCTCTTTATCGCGGTATAATTCCGTTTATCTTTATCCAGATATTCGTCATTCTGCTGGTTGTGTTCTGGCCTGACCTCGCTACATCTCTACCAGCAAAAATATTGAATTAGATTATGATCACAATCGCAACCTGGAACGTCAACTCTATCCGAACACGCATGCATGCCGTTACCAAATGGCTGACGGAAGCCGCGCCGGATGTAGTTTGTCTTCAGGAGATAAAATCTACCACGGAAAACTTCCCTTATATGGAAATTGAAGCGCTCGGCTATAATGTCGATATTGTAGGTCAAAAATCCTATAATGGCGTGGCCATCCTCTCGAAACGTCCGTTTGAGGAAGTCATCAAAGGATTGCCGGGCGATGAAACTGACGAACAAGCTCGCTATATCGAAGCCGTTATCGCAGGTGACAAAGGGCCATTTCGGGTCGCCTCTATCTATTTACCAAACGGGAACCCTTCGCCCGGCCCTAAATATGACTATAAGCTGGGCTGGATGGACCGCTTGAAAAGCCATGCGCAGGGCTTGCTCAAATTTGAAGAAGCTTTGGTATTAGCCGGCGATTATAATGTCATCCCGGAAGCCAAAGACGTTTACGATCCGAAAGGCTGGATCGATGAAGCTTTGTTCAGACCGGAGACCCGCGCAAAATTCCAAGAATTTCTGGGGATTGGCCTCACAGAAGCCTTCGCGCAAATGGACGGCCGCGCCGGACAATATACGTTCTGGGATTATCAGCGCGGCGCTTGGCAGAACAATGAAGGTATCCGCATTGACCACCTTATCTTATCGCCTCAAGCTGCTGATAATATTGTCGATTTAAAGATCCACAAAGCCACGCGAGAAGGCATCAAGCCGTCTGATCACGTCCCTGTCGTCGGGACATTTGATTTTTGATGCCGGGCCTTTTGCAGAAAATCGCGCGCCCTATACGCATTTTGCAATTCTCCTTCTTTATGCTTTTCGTGTTCGGGTCATTTTTTGGCTGGCATATTCATACGGTTTACCGTCAGGTCGTTGCCTCTAGTCCCATTGGGGAGCCTTTATTTGATCGGGCATTACTGGAGGAATACGGCGAGCAAATCATCACCCACCTTGCGGATAAGGAAGTCAAAGCCGCGATTGTCTCCCGCTCAGGGCAAAAGCGATCAAAATTGCCGGACGGCGTAGCCTTCACCCACAGCGCGTTCTGGCTCTTTGAACCTAAAGAGGACGGCTCCCCGCACTATGCGGTTTACAACCTCTATCACGGCGAAGAGAACCGGTTGATTTCGTCCTTGGTGAAAGACAGCCCCGCAGACTTTCTGAGGCTAACCCGCGAACATGACGCCGGAATTATAATTCCGACACCGGCCGTACAACAGCAAATGATCGATTACATAACCTCAGAGCGATACGGCGAAGTACACCAAATCAATTACTCGCTTATCTCAAATCCCTATGACGCCCGCTTTCAGAATTGCAATGAATTTATGCTCGACAGCTTGGCAGCCATGTTTTGGGACACACCCAATTCCGCAGTTATCAAGGAAAAATTTGAAACGGTCCTCGCCCCGACTGAATTGAAAGCCTCAATCATTCGAAAGAAGATTGGTCCCGTCGTGGACGAACGCCTGATCATGACCGATCATGAAGGTCCGATTTTGACAACCACGCGGCAGACCCTTGCAAAGTTTATCGACAGTCAGGGCGGATTGGCCGAGGATTATATCCTGGAGTTAGGCCGCTAAAGGTTTCACTAAGCCGTCAATCAAATTGTGAATAGCCGATATCTCATCTAAAAAAGTTTGGGTTCGTTCAACGTTGGACAAGGGTTGATCCATGTCACCGGCCTCAAATTTATCAGGTCCTTCAATCGTGATGAGCAGCCGATTTTCCAAGAATGCAAATCGAATGCTTTCACCCGCAACAGCAGATTTCAAATCCGCAAATCTTTGCATAATATCCGGAGACAGGAGATAACGACCTTCCACTTGATCCGTGCCATATGCGCTGAAAGAACGATTAAATTCCGGATCAACAAGTCCAATAGAATTGATATTCATGGTCTTGGGAAACTTAAACTTACTGGATTTAGGAAGCACGACAGTTGTTCCCAATGCATTTTTTTTATATTCGAGTGCCATTAAACTGCCTCGAAATACGGTTTTGAAAATATCTGAATTAGGCAACTTTTTCTTTAGCAGGCACTCGATAGTCTCGAATTTAACTCCATGAACTTCACCTGACATGCGGTCTTCAAAGGATTTACGATCAAAATCACCGGGTAATAATCCGTACATAATCGGTACGTCTAAGTCGGGATCGTCGCCCGAAAACCAAGTGTAATCCCAACCGACAAAACCACAAATTCCGTCTACCAATTTCATCTTGGTCGTATGCGTGACGTTGGAAAACCGTATCTTACGATCTGTTTTGTAACTATCAAAGGCAACGACAGCCGCAAATATAGGCACGCAATAGGCCAACGGTGCATAAATCGTACGCAAAAACAAAAAACCGGCAATGGTCAAGATTATAAAAAATGAAAGTGCTGTCAGACGGGGCAACGCTTTATTCGCCGCATTCTGTCGTTCAGACTCTCGGGCTAAAACTTCCGGCAATATTATCCGTTCAAAATACTCTGAAAAACCATTAAGGGCGGGATGATTCTCGGCAAATTTATGCATTTGTCCGAGGCGGTTTCATAAGGCCGTCAACCACAGCGTAAACAGCGCTGACCTCATCCAGAATGTCCTGCGTGCGTTTTGGATCCGTAATGGGGACGCGCATACTGCCGGCTTCAAATCGGTTCGGCGTTTCAACGGCAATCAGCAACAGGTCTTCGATAAAGGCAAACCTGATATTCTTACCGTCGACAGCATGTTCCAAATCAACCAATCTTTGCATGAAGTCCGGTGTCAGGAGATAGCGGGCTTCAACCTGATCGGTCCCGTAAGCCTCAAATATTTTTTCAAATTTGGGGTCAACCAATCCGACCCGTTTCATATCCGATTTTTTCTTGGAATTAAAAATGCCTTTGTCGCGCAGAACAACGGTTTTTCCGAGAAACTTTCTATGAAAATCAATCGCCATGAGCGAGCCACGGAACACGGTGACCCATTTCGTATCACCATCACTATCGCGATCTTCACGCTCCATATGGCATTCCAAGGCTTCAAAATCCGCGCCGTGTGCAATCCCCCACATTTTGTCCTCAAAGGCCACGCGGTCATGACGTTTAGGCAGCAGGCCGTTTTCAATCAGAGGGCCCAGCTCAGGCGGTTCAAAAAGATTTTCAGCAAATTCCCAGCCGATAAATTTGCAAACGCCGGCCACGAGGTGGTTTTTGGTTCGGGTTTTCACATCCTTCAAAAACTTGGCCCGAATGCCCGTATAGGCAATCCCTGACCCAAACAAAGCCATGATCGGGAACATGGGATGTTTGGTCATGGAAAAACCGATGGCGCCTACCGTTAAAATGCCGAGTATAACAGGCGGCATATAGGTCTTGATTTTTTTGTAGGCGGCCAATCTGTCCAGTTCTTTCTCCTGCAAGGCCGGAAGAAGTTCACGGTTATAATATGCGGTAAAGCCTTTAAACTCGGGATAGATTTCGCTGAACTGCACCATAAAGGGGCCCTACTCGTTAAGCGGCCTGAACCATTGCCGAGACTTCGAGTGTTTTGGCATGCGCCATCATTTTTGACAAACACTTCTTATAATAGGTCAGTCTGACTTTCCGATCATTTACGCTATCCGCCCTGCCGAGTGAAGCCTGAATGGAATAAAGCTTTTCCAAAAGGACACAAATACTACCCGCTTCGATAATGATATCGCGTTTAATTTTTGTTTCAGATCCCAAATCAGGTGCTTTTGAAAAGGAAAAACTCCCGTCAATATCAAGGGCAAAATGGACCTCATTATCAATCAGGCAGCCGAACTAGGTTTAAATACCAGTCATCTTGAAGGAGTTAAGCAAATTATCGAAACAGCCCTCACCATGGGATTGGATGATTTAGACTACTCTTCGATTTACTCTGCGATAAAT
>CALJNJ010000239.1 GCA_937981945.1 uncultured Caulobacterales bacterium
TGGATATTCGCGGCGGAAATGAGTTTTCCCGACATTAAAGTCCCCGCACCTGTTTCAGGATTTATGCGATTGATGGTCAGAACTTGTCCCACAGCTCGGTCGAGCAAAGCCCCGCGCGTAATTAAATCACCGTCGAAATTACTCTCAATCGTCAGACCTTCAAAGGATTGCAATATTGCTGACTGCGGGACGATTTGATCACTGACGCCCAAGAACTTCAGGGTAGAGATGCCGGCAGGGATTTCGACGACGCGGCGTTCGACAATCATAGCCAAATCATCCGTGTAGATCGTCAACCAGGTCTGATCGGCCTCGTCCGACAGAATTTGGGCTTGCCCCCACGCCGGCGCAAATGCTGAAACAGAAATTATGGCCGCAAAAAGCGCGCGCATGACCGGCTACCAAGGCCTCTCTTCACGAATTTTGAAGGTCAGAACCGCCTCGCCTTCGCTCGGAACATCAATCGTCCAAACCAAAGTCGAATCGTTCTTTACACGACTTGGGTGACTTTCCTCTAAAACCTCATGGTCATACCAATAGGCTCCGAGCGTTTGATAGATATTGACTTTGACGTCTTTCCGCGAGGCGTTTCTCAGCTCCAACAACATTTCGCGATCGGTCACGAAATTCGAAACTTTTTGACTTTTAATCAAGGTCGGCTTGACCGTTATGTCGAAAGCATTGCCGATTTTCACGGAAATATCGGAGCCCGCTGCGATATGGCCAATATTGTTCTCTCCGATAAATTGAGCTTTGCCGCTCGCATCTTCCGTATAAACGCGCACCGTTCCGGCGGGTAACGCCTCCCCCATTCCGCCTTCGGAACTATTGGAAAAAGCGATCCGCGATTCTACGTTTTGCGGATTGTTCTGACTGCTGAACCCGTGGTGATAAAATTCGTAGACTTTCTCAGCCGCTATTGCATCAGCGTCCACAAAACTGATTTGCTTCTTCTGTTTACTGGACAATGTGGTTTGACCGGGAAGGCTATAAATATAATTATCGCCGATACGTTCCGCGCTGCCGGCTTGCGTTCCGCCTCTGCGTTGCCCGTAATTCTGATTATTATACCGGTTATTGCGGTTATTGGCTTTGTTGACCTGTCCCGCGACGACCGAGATATCAGCGTCATGGAAGGTTGTATTGGTGGTGTTATCAATGGTTGCCCATCCTTGCAGGCTCATTTGTTTGGCAGGTTCGTCAAACACCACCACATAGTCCGATTTCCAAGTCAGGCCGCTACTGATATAAGTCATATTGGCTTCGCGCATGCCGCCGCCGGCATCAACTCTCAGAGAGAGGGTCGGGCTGGCACGAAGATTATCCGGAACTTTCGGAAAGATCACGCGGGTCGGAATTTTGTCGTCCCGCAGGACTTCTATTCTATCCCCTACTTGAATAACGACACCATTATTGACCGACAAAACCTTAGCGGATTCCCGCACTTCTTCGCCGGTTGCAGGATTGGTTTTCACAAGCTCAACATATTCGCCGACAGCCTTTTCCATAAGCTTTTGCGGCGTCAAAAGATCGAAATCAAAATTTTGTTCCAGAATTTCCATATTCGCAGCATTGATGGTCACGCTTTGCGGCAGGATTGCCGATGACACGCCCGGCAAGGCGATAACTTCCTCACCGCCCGTAAATCGCAGATCGCGAACATCTTCAATCAACGCGCGGTTATCACCATAAATGGTCAAGGACAGTTTTTTCGAAACGTCAGGCTCGCTATCCGTGGGATCATTGGCAAGGGCGACCGGCGACGCCAAGAACAAGCAAAGACCTAAACCCAATGCATTACGTCGAAAATTTTTCACAGCATTCTCCCCAATTTTTTGCACTATATCACAAATGACGACATTTGGGGAATAAGGTGTGTTATCCGAATTCCCCTCAACTCGGACCCGCTCATATGCGCCCGTTTTTTTGTTTGCTATACAATAATGTTGATCGAGTTTCCCAACTCCGCCGTATATAGATGAGACTATGACAAAGACTGATATCGGATTTAAGGCTTTAACCGAGCAATTACGCAGCCGTGACCTGGTGATTCCGGCCGGATGGCGGCAGGGCCGCACGGCTTATGGCGGTTTAACGGCGGGACTTTGCCTGAGCGAAGTATTGCACGCCCATCCGGATTTACCGCCGCTGCGAACGGCGCAGATTACCTTTGTGGGGCCGGTATCGGAATCCCCCGTCTTCGAAACCCGCTTGCTGCGGCGCGGGCGAAATGTGATCTCTTTTGAAGTCACGGCGAAAAACGATGAGGACGTTTGCGCGGTTGCCGTCTTTATGTTTGGGGCGGGACGACCATCGGGCATCGCTAAAACTTTAAGCCCGCCGAAAGGCCCGGCCCCGAAAGATCTTCCGGCTTTTATCCCGCCGCAGGCCAAGAATTTCGTGCCTGTTTTTTTCCACCGTTTTGACACGCGCCTGATCGAAGGCGCCCGGCCTATGACCGGTGCAGATCGCGGATATATCAGATGCTGGTCCCGCCACGTCGATGAAGCCTCCCGTTCAGGGATTGAGGCCTTTATGGCACTTGGCGATGTATTGCCGCCCGCCGCCGCGCCTCTCATGAAAGCGCCGGCGCCGATCAGCTCCATGAACTGGCAAATCAATATCTTGGTTGATGACGTCGATAGTAAAGACGGCTGGTATATGGTGGAGACGGATCTGAGTGCCGCCGCTGACGGCTATTCCACCCAGATCATGCGGTTTTGGGATTTAAGCGGACGGCTCGTGGCCGAAGGCATACAGTCCGTCGCCATTTTTGCATAAAAAACCCCGCGCAAGGCGGGGCATTTGACCTAAAATTTGATTGGCCTATTTGGCTTTCTCAAGCGCCTCTTCGGCTTCTTTGAGCGCCTTTCTGGCCTCTTCAATTTTCTTACGGGCTTTGCGATCGACCGTGCCGGTATCAATTTTGTCCAGCATGTGACCGGCCACATTGACCCAGGTTTCAGCCGATCCGCTCTCTTCGCCTGAGAAGAATACGGACTGTCCGGGTTCGCCGCTTTTGAATTTAAAGACATTTGTTCCGTCGCCTTCAATTTCGAAATCTTCGGACCGCTCAATAATCATGACCTTCTTTTTACCGTCCAAATTGTCGGCAAATTCCGAAAGGTCCACACCTTCGTGACCTTCCAAAAATTGCTCCAAATTGAACTCTGCATCACCATCGCCCAGCTTTTTCATGATGATGCGGGTTTTGCTGTCGCCGTGCAGGCCCTGCGGAAACTCAGGCAAATCACCAATTTCGCTCGTTTCAAGTTCGGTCTTATTACCGTTCTCGTCGATCTCCCAGGCTGTGGTTACGCCGTCTTCCGTAACGATTTCGATATGGCGGGATTTGGAGATACCATCCTCTTCCGTGACCCATTTCATGACCTGTTTATCAACGGATTTAGCCGTAATGGTTGTATCAGGGACATCCGGCGTATCGGGCGGTGTTTGTGCCGTGGTCAGAGGCGCCGTTGCCATCAGAGCCAACGCTGCGCCGCCGCCCAGCAAAGCGCGCAGGCTTTTTTTGTGGGTTGGGTTTGTTTTTAAAATCATAAGTCTCTCCTTGAGAGGGTTGCTCATTGTCAGCCCCACAGGCAGCGGGGTGACAGGGTTTCGAGAAAGCCTGGCTGCACGGATCAACGTGTCAGCATAGGCTGTTTTGGTGGAGCGGTCATCCCCCAGGACGGTGATAACACGCGCATCACAAGCGGCTTCCTGGTCCGCTCGGAATTGTGGAAAAGCCAGATGAACCAGCGGATTAGGCCAGTTCACGGCTCTGAATAAAAGGGCCGCAACGGAAACCGCCAAATCGCCATTTTTAACATGAGACAATTCATGCACTAAAGCGTGGGTTTGCTGCTCAGCCGTAAAACTGTTTTCAAAAGAATTCGGCAAAATCACCACCGGACGCAAAAGACCGCAAACCATGGGGCCCGCCTCATCCGTAGCGATGCGAATTTCAGGTGACTTTTTAAGCTTTAACCGGGACGCGGCATTTGCCGCCGATGTCTTGATATGGCCAATCGCCGGTTTCGTATGAGTTTCATAGTGACGCCTGAACTGTCTTTGTTGCGCCCATTGCCGAATGAGCCAAATACAAGCACCGCCAAGCCATAACGCCACGAGAATGACGGCTGTGGCCGGCAGGCCGGACTCGCTCGGCGCGGTGTTAACAGTCGCTGCGTAAAACTCACCGGGCGGCATGGGCGTCGCGGCAATCGGCGCTGCTGCGGGGAGAATAGGAATGGCCGGCAAACATAATCTGATGACGGGCAATGCCCAAAGGGCATAGGCCGCGCCGGCCCCTAAATGACGGGCGACCGGCTTTCTGACCAATAATATCAATCCGATCAGGATTGAAACGGACAGGCTCGTTTGAAGCGCCCAATCCAAAAGACTTTCGGCGCTCATTGCTTCAGCTCCTTAAGCAAAGCTTCCAGTTCAGCAATATCCTGGTCGGTCAAGCCGTCCCCTTCGGCCAGATGCGCCACGAGCGGCGCAGCGCGGCCGCCGAACAGACGATCCGACAAACGCTTGGCGGCGCGGCGGGCATAGTCATTTTTGCTGATAAGCGGCGCGTAAAGATAGCGGCGTCCGTCTTGCTCTGTTGACAGGACATTCTTCTCGACCAGCCGGGACAAC
>CALJNJ010000240.1 GCA_937981945.1 uncultured Caulobacterales bacterium
ATGAAGGTTCGGCAAAACATGGGCTTCAATGCGTTTTCGCAAATCCGCATCCGGCACTACGAGTTTTCGCGTATTCAGATCGATCAGCCCGTTAACGGCTACGGCCGAAATATAGGGCAGGCCGGTAAAGGGATTGACGAAATGATGGATGAGCTGCCGGACTTTTTCAGACACGCCGCCAATGCCGGAATAAATCAGATAAGGCATGCCGGCTTCCACATAATTATGAAACCGGTACTGGGTTTCCAGCATCACTCCGATGAGACCGGTCTCGCGCCAATCTCCGTCCTGCATGGAGGGCCAAGCTTCTTTAAATCCGACCACGCTATCAGACAGCCGGCCCACAAAACTTTGCGGCGACACCGTATTGAACAAATCCGTTTCAGCTTTGGTGAACACGCCCCTGCCGATCAATGAGCAATTCCATTTTTGAAGAGTTTCCAAATTTGCTCCGGTCATCTTCAAATTTTCGGGCAATCCTTTGGGCTTGGCCATATCCGGTAAGTCCACCGTAAAGTCCGCCGCCGCGATCATCAGGCGTTTGGGCCAGTCAAAGCTTTGGCCGGTTCGCAGGTAAATATGCTCCAGTTTTTCATGAACCGTTGCGGCGACCCGTCCGTCTGCATGCCAAACCAAATGTATCAAGGACAGACAATCATCATCCAGCGCAGTCATGGCCGTTTCAATACGAAGCCCGTCCCCGGGCAAGGCTTCATGGATGAATTTAGTGTGAAATTCCCGGACTCTGACCGTGCTGGAGGCGCCGGCTCTGAAGGCATGTGACAGCCCCAAATGCATGATAAACATTTGCTGCGCCTGTTCGACTTTGGCGGAGTAAAACTGGATGTTGAGATGGCCGAGCTGATCGCACTCCCATGCGCTCACTTCACCCCGCCAAGTTTCCAGAAATTTGCTCAATTAAGCTGCGCAGTCCGCGCATTGTCCGTAATGCTCAATGACACTGTGTTTGATCACAAACCCGTCGGGCCGGCACTCGGCATGATCATGTGCATGACGTTCTTGAACATTGTCGCAAGTCTCGCAGATGAAGAACTCGGCCGCATGTCCGTCATGAAGGTGATCACAGGTAATATAGGCGTTCAGAGCTTCAACTCTGTGAACCAGACCGAGACGGGTGAAAAAATCCAATGCCCGATAGACCGTCGGCGGCTTTGGAGAGCCGTGCTCCGGGCGTAATAAATCCAACAAATCATAGGCCTTTATGGGGCCTTCCGCGTCGATCAGGAGCCCGAAAATATGTTCCCGCAAAGGCGTAAACCGCTCACCATTTGTTTGGCAAACCGCGCGCGCATTCTCCATTCTCTCATTTTTAGAGGCTGTTGCGTGATCGTGATGTCCCATATTCTCGTCCCTTTTCGCCTGTACATAGCGCTTATTTGCCGGTTTGCAAAAGAGCAAATTGTGACTTGGCGCAAAATACTTGATTCTTTCATTGATGCGGGCAGGCTTTTTCGCTACGAGACCCCGGATTTTTCACAATAATTATAGAAAGAGGAAATCATGGCGAAAGCTCCGGATAACTCTGTTGCCGTTTCAGGCAATGTAATGTTTTACACAAACCCGCAACCGCTGAACAAAGATAAGCATGCCGGTTTTGGTGTTAAGCAAGTCGATCGGCCATTTGATTATATGGCCACACAACACTTTATTCCCCTGACGGCGGCTGAATTTGGCCCGGCGTCAAATTCTTTCCCGGTGATTTTTGCGGGCGAAGAGAAAAACCCATTGGGCGTAATGGGTATTCGCCCCGGTGACAATCTGTTCGTCACGGACGGCCAATTTGCCCAGGATTTTTACCTGCCGGCTTTTGCCCGTCGCTACCCTTTTGTTCTCGCCAACGATTCTACCAATGACCGGTTTATTGTTTGCGTTGACGAAGACGCCGAATGCGTCACCAAGAATAAGCCTGAGCGTACGTTCTTTAATGGCGAGACCGCATCGGACTTCACCCAGGAAGCTTTTCAGTTTCTGCAAAATTTCGAAAATGATCGCCGCACAACTTTGCAAATGATCGAAATGTTCAAAGAAATGGATTTGTTCGAGCCTAAAGATATGCATTTCCAAGGCAATAATCCTGACGGCAGCCCGGCTGAACGTCAAAAGATCGCTGATTATTTTGCCGTCACGGAAGACCGTCTGCGCGGTTTGCCGGAAAGCAAATTAAAAGCGCTGAATGATCGCGGGTTCCTGGCCGTTGCGCACGCGCACATGGTGTCTCTGAACAATTGGCAGCGTCTGGTGAATATGACTCTGCGCCGCGCCGGTGAAGAGCAGGAATTAGCGGCCAAGACTTATAAGAAAACCGAGCTGACTAAAATGCTTGAAGCAGATCTGGTTAAAATCGCCAATGCCAAAGGTATTGCGGCCACCGTCAATGATCTGAAAAAAGACACGATCGATAAGATCATCAAGTCGCAGAAAAAATAGATCTCATAACTTTTGAATTTCTGAAGCCCGGCCTTGTTGCCGGGTTTTTCAATTGTCTGTGATGACCAAAAAATCGCATAGGCTTGTTAACCCGATTAGGTTATGAAGCGCTCATGCGTCTTTTAAAGCTGACATTATTCCTGCTGTGGAGCCTGATCATTTCAGGCCCCGCCATGGCGGCTGAATCCCCGGTGGTTGATACCGGCCGGGTCAATGCGCAGCTTGTGAGCAATTATGATTCTGCCATGCCGGGAGATGAAATATATGTGGCTCTTGATACAATGCTGGATCCTGAATGGCACACATATTGGCTTAACCCCGGTGATAGCGGAGAGCGGGTCCAATTACAGTGGGAATTGCCCGCCGGTTATGAAGCCGGCGAAATTATCTGGCCGCTGCCTTACGCTATTCCCACCGGGCCGCTGATCAATTACGGCTTTGATGACCGGGCAGTCTTTCCGGTTCCCCTGAAAATCCCCGAGACCGCCGTTCCGGGAGAGCGCGTCACCATTAAAACCAATGCCTATTATTTGGTCTGTAAGGATGTCTGCATTCCCGAAAATACGGATTTGTCCCTGGAGCTCCAAATCGGTGAGCCTGTTCTCGACGGACGTTGGAATGATGTGATTAACCTGGCCAAAATGGCTGCGCCCAAGCTCGGAAATGTTACGGCCGGTCTTGTTAAGTCCGGGGATGATGCGGTTTATCAGTTTACAAATTTGCCCGAGGGCGATTTTTCAAAAGCTTATTTCTTTCCTGAAAGTCAGGGCGTAATCGAACACAGCGCGCCGCAGCGTATCGGTCTGTCAGAGAACGGATTACAGATTAAAACCACGGCAGGGTTTGATTGGAAAAACGGTCCGCCGGCAAATTTGAACGGCGTATTATCTTATGAAAAAGACGGTAAGACTGTGGGAACGCAAATTGCCATGCAAACGGAGCTTCCGGATATTGGCCCTATTCTGTCAGGGTCAGCGGCGGGGCCGGCAACCGGATCCGGCATTGCTAAAATCGGGTTTTTCGGCGCGCTTATCGGCGCGTTCTTAGGCGGGCTTATCCTGAACATTATGCCCTGTGTTTTTCCGGTGATTTCCATCAAAGCGCTGAGCATTGCCAAATCCGGCGGGGAAGACCGAAAAACCATTCGCCGAGATGCTTGGGCTTATACCCTCGGTATATTGGTGAGTTTTTTGATTTTGACCTTTATTCTGCTGGCGCTGAAAGCCGGCGGCAATGAAATAGGGTGGGGGTTTCAATTGCAGGACCCCCGCGTGGTCGGCCTCTTGGCTTTGCTGTTGTTTGCGGTCGGGCTTAATCTTCTGGGCGTTTTTGAAATCGCGGGCGGGTTTCAAAACACCGGCCAAGCCTTGACCCAAAAAAGCGGATTTACGGGCTCTTTTTTCACCGGTGTCTTGGCAGTTATTGTTGCCACGCCCTGCACGGCCCCTTTAATGGCCGGCGCCGTCGGTTATGCCTTTACACAATCTGCGCCCGTTACGCTCATGGTCTTTATGGCCCTGGGACTGGGCTTTGCCCTGCCGTTTTTG
>CALJNJ010000241.1 GCA_937981945.1 uncultured Caulobacterales bacterium
CAATCCTGATAAATCCATGGCTGATTTGCGCCGGGACCTTCCTAAAACTTGGGGCTCCCCAACCATGTCCCCTTATTGCGCCGACGAAGAAAAATACGGCGTGGTCGATCGCGTGGTCAAAGAATATGAAGATTACAAAGCTTCCGGCGGTGAAATCTTGGGTATGAAGATCCGGGATTTAGTGACGGTGAACGGTGTTCGCGTAGTCTTGGAAGACGGTACATGGGGTCTGGTGCGTGCCAGTTCCAACACGCCCAATTTGGTCGTCGTGGTTGAAAGCCCCACGTCCGAAGACAACAAAATCGGCATGTTCCGGGAAATTGAAGCCCGTTTGTCTAAATATAGCGAAATCGGCGAATACGATCAGAAAATCTAACCATTAGAAGATTTGAACCCTCTTTACCTTTGCGGGCGCTCAGGATAAGGCCTCCTGATGGATTATAAGCTCACACGGCGAATGGCGCTCGGCGCCCTGCTCGGCGGTTCTGCCGCTGCCTGTACGCCCCAAGGTCCTGAAGAATACAGCTCCGAACGCGGACGCGCCGGTGGCACATTTGCCCATGGTATTGCCAGTGGTGATCCGCTAACGGATCGGGTCATTTTGTGGACTCGAATTACGCCCGAGGATCCCCGAATAGACGACATCCCGGTGTCTTGGGAAATTTCCGACAGCAAAGCATTCACGACTGTTATTTCATCCGGCGAAGTCCCGGCGAGCAAAGCTAAAAACAGAACCGTGAAAGTTGACGCCGGCGGTCTGAATTCCGGAACCGAATATTTCTACCGATTTAAATCGGGTGAGCAAACGTCTCCCATCGGACGCACAAAAACTCTGCCGGATGGTGCCGTAGAAAATGTTCGGTTTGCCGTTGTTTCCTGTTCCAACTGGCAACAAGGTTACTTCAACGTCTATGACCATATTGCCCGGTCAGGTGAGTTCGATGCCATCCTCCATTTGGGTGATTACTATTATGAATATGATACGTCCAAAGCCAATGATGCCATGACACAGGCGGGACGCCTTCATGAGCCCCGCCATGAGATTGTGACCTTGGACGATTATCGCATCCGGCATGCTCAATATCGTTCGGATCCGGGGCTCCAAGCCGTGACCTCGCAAATGCCGGTGATCGCAATTTGGGATGATCATGAAAGCAGTAATGACAGTTGGCGGGACGGCGCTGAAAATCATACCTCCGACGAAGGCGATTGGGACGACCGCAAACAAGCCGCAATGCGCGCCTATTATGAATGGATGCCCATCCGTGATCCCGAGCCGTCAAAGGGAAAAGAGTTTTTATACCGGGCTTTTGAATGGGGTGACCTTCTAACCTTGTGCACAACGGAAACCCGTCTGTTGGCCCGCGGCGAGCCGGTTATTATCGAAGATCATTATGATTTGATCACATCTGAGGGCGGACTTGAGAAATTTCAAAACGAAATTTTGAATGATCCGAACCGTAATATGATGGGACAAGATCAAATTGACTGGATTACCAATCAATTTTCCAAATCAAAAGACGCCGGAAAGCCTTGGCGGTTACTGGCTAACCAGGTGCTATTGGGACGTTTGATTACGCCTGATTTGTCACCACACGTCAACGAAAGCGCGATTGAATCCATTGAAAAACAATGGGCCGGAATTCGGGACTTTGTGGGGCTCTCTTCATACGGGCTCCCGGTTTATCCGGATAGCTGGGACGGATACCCGGTCGCGCGGGAACGGTTCTATTCCTCTCTTCAACAAGCCGGCGTCGAGGACATCTTAGTGGTCACCGGCGACTCCCATGAGTTTTGGGCTAATGATTTGACCAATGACGCCGGTGATAAAATGGGCGTAGAACTCGGCACCACGTCAGTATCCTCAGATACGCTGGCTGTGTTTCTGGGTGACGCCACAGAGGACTACGCTTTGTTGATGACGCAAACGAACAAAGACGTCCGTTATTACGATCCGCTTACCAGTGGATATCTGGATTTGACTCTGACCCCGCGCCGCGCGGAAGTCCGCATGATCAGTGTCGATACAACACATAAGCCGGAATATACTGCTGTAGAATCCGCTAAGTTTTCGGTTGTTCCGACGGCGGACAGTCTCAAGCTTACGTCTCCGTCCGGGCTGAAAGTTAAACAACATGCCTTATTCCACGGCATTGGTGATTAAAATTGGCGGGCCATAACCGCTATTTCTTTATTCATTGCCAGAAAACGGCGGGAACCAGTTTGTTCCGGCAATTGACGGCAATTTTTCCGAACCAAGTTTATCCCCCGGATAACCTAAAAGCCGTCGATGCCACTTTCTCAGCGGTTCGATTGAAGCGTGCTCTGGACACGAAAAATTATCAGGTGATCTCAGGCCATTTCCCGTTTTTTATGCATGAATTTATGGCGCCGGACGTCAAAACTTTTACGCTTTTGCGAGAGCCTGTCGCACGGACAATCTCTTATCTGAAGCACCATAAAAAAATGATGCCCGAAGACGCCCATAAACCCCTGGAAGAAATTTATAACGATCAGTTTCGATTTAAAGGCATGATCGAAAATCATATGGTCAAAATGTTTGCGCTGACGCCTGACGATTTAGAGGCCGGAATGTTGACCGCGCTGGATTTCGAGGAAGCTCACTTAAAGCTCGCGAAACAAAATTTGCGAAAAGTCCATGTAGTTGGCTTGACGGAAGAATATGATAATTTTTGCACGCGTCTGACCGGCCGTTTCGGTTGGAAATTCGAGAAAATTCTCCACTACAACAAATCCAAAACTGCTTCGGATCAAATATCTGAAGCCTTTCGAAATCGCATTATCGAAGACAATGCACCGGATATCAGATTCTACCGTTTCGCAGCCGATTTAATCGAAACCCGGCGTTTACGCAGGGAGCGCAACAGATCTTAAGCGGCCTTTTTCTTCAGCAAGCCACGATTGACCAAACATTCGGCTCTTTGCACCGTATTCAGT
>CALJNJ010000242.1 GCA_937981945.1 uncultured Caulobacterales bacterium
TCCGTCGGCTTTGTTTTTGGACGGACGCGGGGATACAGCCTGCGGCGCGGCTGTTTTTGCCGGTCTGGAAGGCACACGGCCGGTACTGACGGAGATTCAAGCTTTAGTGGCGCCGGCGGCTTTCGGGACGCCGCGCCGCGCCGTTGTCGGATGGGATAGTGGTCGTTTGGCTATGGTTCTCGCCGTTTTGGAAGCGCGCTGCGGGATTAGCTTTGCCGGAAAAGATGTCTACTTAAATGTGGCCGGCGGTTTTCGCATTCACGAGCCGGCTGCGGATTTGGCGGTTGCCGCCGCATTGACGTCGTCTGTCCTGGATATTCCCTTGCCGTCAGACGCCGTTGTTTTCGGCGAGATCAGCCTGTCAGGAGATGTGAGACCTGTGAGCCGCAGCGATGCCCGGCTGAAAGAGGCTGCCAAACTGGGCTTTGAGCAAGCAATTGCGGCGGTACCGAGAGGCAAAAACGGTGAAATTGCTGTTCAAATTTTGCCAATTATTGCAATCAAGACTTTGAATGATCTCGTAACCCGTGTAGAGACTGCCGCAAACAGGCCCGGTGCAGCGGATTCGAAGGGAAAAACTGCCAAGGCCGCTTAACCGGATGAGGTTGCGCCATGACGATTGGCCCTTGGGACTTTAATTATATCGACATTGTCGTCCTGCTGGTTGTCGTCATGTCTTTATTTATGGCCATGTCGCGCGGTTTTTTTCGTGAACTTATATCTATCGTTGCATTAGTTGTCGGCGCCGGCGTCTCTCTTTTCGTATTCGGTAAATTTCGCGGCGCGGCGCGGGACTTTTTCAAACCGGAAATGTTAGCGGATCTGGTCTTGGGGGCAGGCTCTTTTCTGATCACCTATATGCTGATTGTGTTTATCCTCAGCTCAATGTCCAAATCAGGCAAGGATGAAGGTATTTCTTTCTTTAATCGCCTTCTCGGCGGAGCTTTTGGGGCTCTCAGAGGCCTCATTGTCTGCGCGCTCGCTGTTATGTTCCTGAATGCGGATTATAGTGATGCAGCCGTGGAATATGAAGAAAAAATGGCGCAGGCAGATCGCGCCCGCCAAATATTGCAGGATACCAGCACGACGGATCCACGCATTATTGATGATTATAAAAAGGATATTGCGGCCGCTGAAGCCTTGGAGAAGCCCGAGCTCTCCGAAGGGTTTGCAAATTCCACACTCTTTCCCATATTGGACAAGATTTCCGGGCCTCTGAAATCTGTTATTTCCAAGGCAAAGAGAACCGGTCAAAAACTGTATGAAGGCGATACAGAAGGTGCATTAGAGGAACTCTGATATGTCACAAAACCCATCCTGTTTTATCGATCCGAATGAAGATCGAATTCGCGAAGAATGCGGTGTTTTCGGAATTTTTGGGATGGAGAACGCAGCCTCACTGACAGCGCTCGGACTTCATGCCTTACAGCATCGGGGCCAGGAAGCGTGCGGTATTGCCAGTTTTGACGGGAAAAAATTCCATACGGAGCGCCATTTGGGATTGGTCGGCGATAATTTCACCGGGGCTGATCCGTCCGAACGCCTGAAGGGTTATATGTCGATCGGCCATGTGCGTTATTCGACAGCAGGGCAGACAACCCTTCGCAATGTGCAGCCACTCTTTTCCGAATTATCCGGCGGCGGTTTTGCCGTTGCCCATAACGGGCATTTGACCAACGCTTATACGCTGCGCGAAACATTGGTCGAAAGCGGGGCAATTTTCCAAAGTACATCGGACACTGAAGTCTTGATTCATTTAATCGCCCGTGCCCGCGCCGGCGAATTCATTGACCGTTTTATCGGGGCTATTCGGCAGATTGACGGGGGCTACGCCTTTGTTTGTATGACCGATGACGTTTTGATCGGAGCCCGTGACCGATTCGGCATTCGCCCCTTATTGATAGGACGTTTGGGTGACAGCTATCTCTTGGCCTCTGAAACCTGCGCCTTTGATATGATCAGCGCTGAGTTCATTCGTGAAGTGGAACCGGGCGAAGTGGTCGTTATCAACAAAGACGGTATTCGTTCATTCAGAGCCTTCCCCGATGCTCAAAGCCGCCCTTGCTTGTTTGAGTTTGTTTACTTCGCGCGCCCCGACAGCGTCGTCGGCGGAAAAAGCGTCTATGATGTTCGCAAACGTATGGGGCAACGTCTGGCACAGGAAAGCCCGGCGGATGTGGATGTGATTATTCCGGTTCCGGACAGCGGCGTCCCGGCGGCGCTCGGGTTCTCCCAAGAAATTGGCGTCCCGTTTGAACTGGGCATTATCCGAAACCATTATGTGGGCCGAACTTTTATTCAGCCAACCCAACAAATTCGCGACATGGGCGTGCGCCTGAAGCACTCGGCCAATCGCGCGATGATCGAAGGCAAAAAAGTTCTCTTGGTCGACGATTCTATTGTGCGCGGCACAACATCTACGAAGATTGTACGAATGATCAAAGCGGCCGGGGCCAAAGAAGTTCATTTCAGATCAGCGTCTCCGCCCATTAAATTCCCCGATCATTACGGCATTGATATGCCCACAAAGGAAAAGCTGATTGCCGCTAATTACAGTCTCGAGGCCATGACGGAGATGTTGGAAGTGGACTCACTGGGTTTCCTTTCCATTGAAGGTCTGTATTGGGCGATGGGCGAAGAATATCGTGAAGGCGAGAGCCCTCAATATACGGATCATTGCTTTACCGGTGACTATCCGACACCGCTGATTGATCGCGATCGTAAAATAGGCACAACCAAACAGCTCTCCTTCCTGGTGGAAGTGGCTTAAGGCTCAAAATGACGGACAAACATCTAACAGGCCGGGTCACTTTGGTGACGGGCGCGACGCGCGGCATTGGCTATGCTGCCGCCATTGCTTTGGCGAAGGCCGGGTCTCATATCATTGCCACAGGCCGCACACAGGGCGGACTTGAAGATTTGGATGATGCCATTTCTGCGCTCGGCGGTGAATGCACATTAGTGCCGATGGATTTGAAAAATTCAGACGGAATTGATCAGCTCGGCAGCATTATCAATGAACGCTGGGGGCGATTGGACGGCTTGTTCGGAAATGCCGGTGTTTTAGGAGATATCACGCCGGCGAACCAAGTAGAGCCAAAAGTCTTCGACAATGTCTTTGCCGTCAATATGACCGCCAATTACCGCCTTATTCGGTCTATGGATCCGCTATTGAGAGCCTCAGAGGCGGGTAGAGCTTTGTTTGTGACATCGAGCGTTGCAGACGGCGGGCGGGCATTTTGGGGCGCTTACGCGGCGTCAAAAGCAGCCCTTGAAGTCTTTGTGAAATCCTGGGCGGCTGAAACTGAGATTACGAACATCAAGACAAATCTTTTGAACCCGGGCGGAACGGCAACCAAGATGCGGGCTAAGGCCCTGCCGGGAGAAGATCCGTCAGTTCTGCCGCAACCGGAAGATTTGGCCCCGTTGATTGTCGAGATGTTATCGCCGGCCTGTCAAAAAAATGCTGAGATCGTGACGTTTCGGAACTCCGAATACTTCAAACAGAGTTGATTACCCCGGGTTAAATCGGGCCTTTGCTTTGGCTAAGATAGCCGGATCCACATTGGCTTCCAATCGTTGACGCAATACGACCCGGTCCTGGTCATATTCAGACACGCCGCTTTCACCGCTTTTCAGCAGCCAGTAATATGCTTCCTCATAATTGCGCGGGACGCCTTCACCTTTGGCAAGGGTAAATGCGTAGAGGAATTGACCTTCCTGATCGCCGCCTTGAGCAGATTTTGCAAACCAACGAGCTGCCTCGGTTGCGTCAGGGTTCATACCCCGTCCCTGATAGACCCAGAGCCCGTAATCCGCCTGAGCTGCGGCGTGGCCGCTATCCGCAGCTTGCCTCATGAGCGCGACCATTTTTTCGGAATTCGGGCGAATTTCCAAGTTTTCATCATACATCAACGCTGCAATATAAGCGGCTTCGTTGTCGCCTTTAGCCGCCGCTTTTTCGTAAAAGGTCAGCGCCTTTGCAGGATCCGTATCGAACAAGCTGTCAGCCATTTTTCGGTCCGCCATATCGTCGCCAAAATCAGCAGCCCTGGCCAGCCAATCGGCCGCTTTATCGGGGTCAGGCGCGATGCCTTGGCCTTTCAGATACATTTCTCCAATGGCCCGCATTGCGTCCTGTCGTCCGGCCTGCGCCGCCAATGAGAACCACGGCATGGCATCAGAGGGCGTAAGGCCTGCCAATGAGCGAAGGGCCATCTCGCCCAAACCCATTTGCGCGTCGGCGTTATTTTGGGCTGCCGCCAGACGGTAAAGATCAGCGGCTTTGGTGTAATCCAGAATACCGGCCTTGCCGCGCAGCAATATATGCGCCGCCATAACTTGGCTTTCCGTATGGCCGGAAGATGCGGCGGATTCGGACAGAGACAGAGCGCGAACAAAATCTCCGCCTTCATAGGCCAGTTTAGCGTCTTCGAAGGTGTTTTCGGCGTTCACAGACGGTTTCATGAATACTGAATTGTCGATGGTCGTGGTCTGGGCAGTTGCCGGCGCTAAGCAGACGGCGCCGAACAAAGCGCTGATAATTGCGATATGGCTGATGCGGGTCCGTCCGGATAATCCCAGACGCCTGACGAGACGGCGATAAAATCCGCGCCCGCTTCGATGATTTCCCCGGCATTGCTCGGATTTATTCCGCCAATGGCCACGCAGGGTGTTTCCACGGTTTGATTCCACCATGTTAAAATCTCCTTGTCAGCGCGGGTTTTCGGAGACTTTGTTTGTGTCTCAAAAAAGGCTCCGAATGCCACGTAACCGGCACCTGCGCTTGCGGCCTGAAAGGCCAATTCTTTGGAATTATGGCATGTGACACCAATGATTGCATCCTCGCCAAGCAGTTCTCTGGATGAAAAATAGTCCATGTCTTCTTGTCCGATATGGACACCGTCAGCCCCGCATTTTTCGACAAGTTCAGGCTTATCATTGATAATTACCGCTGTATCGTATCGATGACATATGGGGACAATAGTCGCGGCAGCCTGAATAATCGCTGAATCTTCGCAGTTTTTGAGCCGAATTTGCAGACATGCAACGGGCGCCGCCGAGAGAGCCTCTCCGAGCCTGCCGGCAAAAGTCGCCATATCCTCGATGGAGGGGGGCGTTATGAGATAAATTTGACAGGGCGCGTGTGACATAAACTGTATATGTAGAGCAGATTACGCCGGCGCAAGCTTTTTGCTTTGACGCCACGCATCCCACATAAAGACGGCAACAGCCGTCCAGATCAAACAGAAACAAACCGCATGGGCTTTTGTGAAGGTCTCCCCATAATACAGTCCGCACATAAATTGCAGGGTGGGGCCTATATATTGCAAAAAACCCAGCATGGTCAGGCTGAGGCGCCTGGCCGCAAAGGCAAAAGCCAAAAGCGGCAAAACCGTAATCGGTCCCGCCAACATTAAAAGCCCCTGCATATCTTGGGACGCGTTTGGGAAATCAAATTGACCGTTTTGATTAAGCCAATAAACATAGGCCAGAGCAGGGAGAAGCAATAGAATGGTTTCGATGAAAAGCCCCGGCATGGCGCCGATATCAACGCTTTTGCGGACCACGCCATAAATGGTGAATGAAACGGCTAAAAATAGGGCAATTGCGGGAAATTGACCGCCGTAAAGCGTCAGTACGGTGACACCTAAAAGAGCCAATACGACGGAAACGCCTTGCCATTTGGACAGCTGTTCTTTGAAAAACACCACGCCGACCAGGACATATATGAGCGGGTTCATATAATAACCCAAACTACCCTGGAAAATTTGATCTTGTTGGACGGCCCATATGTAAACACCCCAATTAGCGGCCAGGCTGATACTTGCGATGATCAGAAGACCTATCTTTTTGGGATGTTTAAACGCATCTGCGACATCCTTGAGTTGGCGTCTGAAGAGTAAAATCAACAGCCCGAAAGGGACTGACCACAAAACCCGATGACTCAGGATTTCCGTGGCGGAGATCGTTTCCGTCAGTTTGAAATATATCGGAAAAATGCCCCAGATAAAATAGGCCGTAATACCGGCGTAAAGCCCGGCGACACTCTGTGTTGGCGACCCGTTATCTCTCATATTGGCCTAGTGTCACAGTCCGCCGGCGGTCGCCAGAGAAAACGGGGCTTTTCAATCACGTTTCGTGACATAAATGGCGCTTGACTTCTGCCGGTCCCAAGGTAAAAGCCCGCCATCCCACATAGTGGGAAGTACGGGTAGGTGTGGTGCCGCCGTTGTAATCGCAATCCGAATGAGTCGGTTTGCCGGGCCACGTCGAAGAAGAGTATAAACGCATGTCTAAGCGTCATTCAGCCAAATATAAACTTGATCGCCGTATGGGCGAGAATATTTGGGGCCGCCCCAAATCTCCTGTTAATAAGCGTCCTTACCCTCCGGGACAGCACGGCGCGGGCCGTAAGTCTAAATTATCTGATTTTGGTACGCAGCTGCGCGCCAAGCAAAAGCTTAAGGGCTATTACGGAAATATCACAGAGAAACAATTCCGCGGCATTTATGCCGAGGCGACCCGTCAAAAAGGCGATGCGTCTGAAAACCTGATCGGCCTGTTAGAGCGCCGTCTTGATGCTGTCGTTTACCGCGCGAAATTCGTGCCGACTGTTTTCGCAGCCCGTCAATTCGTCAATCACGGACACGTTCTCGTTAACGGGAAAAAGGTCAACATTCCGTCTTACCGCTGTAAAGTAGGTGATGTGGTTGAAGTTCGCGAGAAATCACGCACAATGGCACTGGTTCTGGAGGCTCTGGAGAGCGCCGAGCGCGAAGTTCCTGAATATGTCGATCTGGATCCGAAAGCAATGAAAGCAACGTTCGTCCGCGTTCCAAGCTTCGATGAAGTGCCTTACGCGGCGATGATGGAACCCAATCTGGTTGTGGAATTCTATTCCCGCTAATTTGGGACACATCTCAATTATTTGGAAAAGCCCGCTCTTTGGCGGGTTTTTTGTTGTTTAGTAGGTCCGCTGCCAAATAACGTCATAGTCTTCAGCTGATGTGATCACTTGAACGCCGTAAAAGCCGCTTTGATTGATGCGAATGCGGTGCTGCCCATTAGTACGTCTGAGCCGTTGACGTTCTACCTCTTGGGGATCACATCTGAAAACTTCTAAAATCGGAACCGGTTTGCATTTGTAATAAACCAGTTCAGCCTTCGCGCCGCTTGGAAATTTGTAAACCGTTCTGAGCCCTTGTCCTGCTCTGAAATAAGTGCGCTTGGGCTTTAAAGCTTCCAATTCAGCGAACCTTCTATCTTCAATATCTTGCGGTTTAAGCTGAAACGCGGTCCGGTAATCGAAAAATGCAGGCAGATAGAAAATACATGAAAAGACTAAGGTGATCGCTAAGAAGAGTGTAAAGGCGGTTCCGACCAAGCGTCCGTTGGACATGGTGCGTTGTTGACCGAAAATTCCGGCCCATCGGCTTTTATTTCTTTTTATGGCGACCTTGTCAAAGCTCATGCGCTGTCTCCGAGAAGCGCAGGCATTGAAACGGAGGAAGGTTAAAAGAGCATGAATCTATGCAGAGAGAGGAATTTCCTTGTCGGCGAGTAAGGTTTTCAGCTCACCGGTTTCGAACATTTCGCGCATAATATCGCATCCGCCGATAAATTCGCCTTTGACGAAAATTTGCGGAATTGTCGGCCAATTATTGTAATCTTTTATGCCCTGGCGGATTTCAGGATCGTCCAAAACGTTGACGGATTCATAGTCAACGCCCAAATAATCTAATATTTGCACGACGGTAGATGAGAATCCGCATTGCGGAAAAACGGGCGTGCCTTTCATGTAAAGCACCACGTTGTTTTCCGTGACGGTCTTTTTGATGGTTTCCAGTGCAGTCGACATAGTGATACCTTATTATGAGACGTTTATTTAGGCGTCGGGGGTGCGGGTTTCAAGGGCAAGTGCATGTAAAACCCCGCCCATATTGCCTTTGAGCGCCGCGTAGACCATTTGATGTTGTTTTACGCGATTTATGCCTTCAAAGGCCTTACTGACCACGATGGCTTTATAATGATCGCCGTCTCCGGCCAAATCCGTGATCTCAACGACCGCATCCGGCAGAGCGTCTTTGATCATTCGTTCAATTTCTTCGGCTTTCATAGCCATGAAAGTCTCCTTAAGACATCAGGTCGGGTAACCATGCCTCATAGGTAGCGCGAAGTTTGGACAGTTCAAGGTCCAGGCCGTCTTCACAAGTGAGTTTGTCGCCGCCAAACGTACCGATTTGGGTAACCGGAATGCCGAGGCCTTCTGCCGTTGACTTAATCGGGTTTACACTATTGGGGTCGACGGCCAAAAGATATCTGGCCTGGTCTTCGCCAAAATACCAGCCGCTCATCGCGCCGGAACCTGCAGGACGCGTTAAATGCAGTCCTTGAGCAGAGGATAATGCAATTTCCGTTGCCGCGACCAACATACCGCCGTCAGAACAATCATGCGCGGCGTGTATACGCCGATCCCGGATCAAGCGCCGGACATAATCGCCGTGTCTTTTTTCCATTTTCAAATCGACAGGCGGCGGCGTGCCTTCCTCGCGGTTGGAAATCTCCCGCAGGAATAAAGAGGCGCCGATATGGCCTTTGGTTTCGCCCAGTAAAAGCAGAGCGTCGCCGTTCTTGGCGCCGGATACGGTGGTGTAGAAATCCAGATTCGGAATCAAACCAACGCCGCCGACAGCAGGTGTTGGCGGAATGGCCTGTCCGTTTGTTTCATTGTAAAGCGAGACATTTCCGGACACGACCGGATAATCAAAAGCCCGGCACGCTTCATTCATGCCTTCAATACAGCCGACAAACTGACCCATAATTTCAGGTCTTTCGGGATTGCCGAAATTCAGGCAGTCCGTAATGGCGATAGGGTCGGCGCCGACGCAGGTCAAATTACGCCATGTTTCCGCAACACATTGCTTGCCGCCTTCATAAGGGTCCGCATAGCAGTAACGGGGCGTGACGTCTGTCGTGATCGCAACGGCTTTGTTGCTGCCGTGAATGCGGACAATGGCCGCATCGCCGCCGCTTTGACTGGAATCGACAGTGTCCGTCATGACGTGGCGGTCATATTGCTCCCAAATCCAGCGTCTCGACGACAGATCAGAAGATCCCATCATCTTCATGAGCGCAGAATTTAAATCTGTCAGGGCAAAGTTTTCCGCCTTTAAAACGTCTCGTTCCGGCGTGCTTACATATGGTCTGTCATAATTCGGCGCATCGTCTGCCAAGGGTGAAATAGGAATGTCACAAACCACATGCCCGCCATGGTTTAAGACGAGGCGACCCGTATCTGTCGTATGGCCGATTTGAGCGACATCCAATTCCCATTTATTGAATACGTCAAACGCCAATTGTTCTTTGCCGGGCTGTATCACCATCAGCATACGTTCCTGACTTTCTGACAACATCATTTCATAGGCGGTCATATTTTCTTCGCGCTGGGGCACATCATCCAGATTGAGCTCTATGCCGACGCCGCCTTTATCGGCCATTTCAACCGATGAGGATGTGAGGCCGGCTGCGCCCATGTCTTGGATGGCGATAATGGCGTCGGTCGCCATTAATTCCATACAGGCTTCAATCAGAAGCTTTTCCGTAAACGGGTCACCAACCTGAACGGTCGGGCGCTTTTCATCACTGTCATCGTCAAATTCGGCTGAGGCCATCGTGGCGCCGTGAATACCGTCGCGGCCGGTTTTTGATCCGACATAAAAGATCGGATTTCCGACACCTTTTGCTGCTGAGTAGAAAACCTTGTCAGCTTTGGCGAGGCCGACACACATGGCGTTGACCAAAATATTACCGTTATAACCTTTGTGGAAATTGGTCTCACCGCCCACAGTCGGAACGCCGACACAGTTTCCGTAGCCGCCAATGCCGGCCACCACGCCGTCAACCAGAGACTTGGTTTTGGGGTGGGAAGGATCGCCAAATCGCAAAGCGTTCATCAGGGCGATAGGGCGCGCGCCCATGGTAAACACGTCGCGCATAATGCCCCCAACGCCGGTTGCGGCGCCCTGATAGGGTTCGATATATGACGGGTGGTTATGGCTTTCCATTTTGAAGATGATGGCGTCGCCGTCATCGATGTCGATCACACCTGCGTTTTCGCCGGGACCCTGAATAACCCGAGCGCCGGTCGTGAGAAACTTTCCCAAATGCCGGCGGGAAGATTTGTAAGAACAATGCTCTGACCACATGACGGAGAAAATCCCCAGTTCTGTCATATTTGGCGTACGGCCAACACGATCCAAAATAATTTGATATTCATCCGGTGACAGGCCGTGTTCGGCAACAATTTCCGGTGTTATTTCAACGGCTTGTGTCATTAAATTGACTCGATAATAGATTTAAAAAGATTGATGCCATCCGTGCCGCCATGGAGCGGATCGATCGCGCGCTCCGGATGGGGCATCATGCCGAATACATTGCCGGCTTCGTTGCAAATTCCGGCGATATCTCTGGCAGATCCGTTCGGATTGTCCTCATATTTGAACAGAACGCGTCCGGACTTTTCCAGCTTGTTGAGCGTCGCATCATCGGCAAAATAATTGCCGTCATGGTGAGCAACCGGGAATGTAACATTAGCGGTTGAACCATAGGCTGACGTAAAGCGCGAATTCCCGTTTGTGATTTTGAGCTTTTCCGGCCGACAGACAAATTTCAGTCCTTTGTTTCGCATCAGCGCGCCCGGCAATAATCCGGTTTCCGTCAGAATTTGAAACCCGTTACAAAATCCTGCGACCGGCAAGCCTTTTTCAGCTTTCGTAACAATATCTTTCACAATGGGTGACCGAGCCGCCATGGCACCTGATCTCCGATAATCGCCATAGGAAAAGCCGCCCGGAATGACCACAAAATCCACATCGGACGGGACTTCGGTATCCCGGTGCCAAATCATTTGGGCTTTATGTCCGGTGATTTTTTCAAGGGCGACGGCTGCATCCCTGTCGCAATTTGATGCGGGGAAAACAATGACGGCGGTTTTCATGGCTTAGGCCTCTATGTCGATGCGATAGCTTTCGATCACGGTATTGGCGAGAAGCTTCTCGCACATTTCTTTGACCCGCTCTTCGGCCTTTCCGGCGTCTTTCTCTTTCAGATCAAGTTCAATGACTTTGCCTTGGCGTGCAGCAGAGACTTCGCCAAAACCTAAATCTGACAAAGACCGGGCGATCGCTCGGCCCTGTGGATCCAAAACACCCGGTTTCAATCCGATATGCACGATGGCTTTCATGAGCAGTCCTTTTATTTATCGCCGGTAACGACCGACAGGTTAGGCGGTGTTCCGGGATTGGGTTTGATGATGCCGAGACGCATGGCAACTTCGTTGTAAGCTTCAGTAACATCGCCCAAATCACGGCGGAAACGGTCTTTGTCGAGTTTCTTATCGGTCTCGCTGTCCCATAGACGACAACTGTCCGGGCTGATTTCATCTGCCAAAACGACCTGATGTCCGTCGGGCGTGGCAAGACGGCCAAACTCAATTTTAAAATCAATCAGGCGAATACCGATTCCGGCGAATAAACCCAACATGAAATCATTGATCCGCAGTGTCATGCCGATGATTTCGTCCAGTTCGTCCTGAGTCGCCCATCCAAAGGCGTGAATATGTTCTTCGGCCAGTAGGGGATCACCCAAATCGTCGCGTTTGAGGCAAAACTCAACAATAGACCGCGGCAGTTTTTCGCCTTCTTCGATTCCCAATCGTTTTGACATGGTGCCCGCAGCAACATTACGACAAATCACTTCCAGGGGAATAATTTCGACTTTTTTGATCAATTGCTCGCGCATATTAACCCGTTTGATAAAATGGGTCGGAATGCCGATCTCGCCAAGGCGCAGCATCATATATTCAGAAATTCGATTATTGAGCACGCCTTTGCCGTCCAAGGTAGCCTTTTTCTGGGCATTAAATGCCGTGGCGTCATCCTTGAAATATTGGATTAAAGTTCCGGGTTCAGGTCCTTCGTAAAGGATCTTGGCCTTTCCTTCATAGATTTGTTTTCGGCGGCTCATAAGCGCTCCTTTAAGCCGTATCAGACCCGGCCGGGCCGTTAAAACGGCGCTATAGCCCAAGCCGGTGGCAGCGGCAATGAAATTAACTGTCAGTTGTGCCGATTCTTCGTTGAGAATCCATACGGAAATACCTACATGATGGGCATAAATACCGAATCTTACCGGAGTTACTGAATGAAAGCGTTCGACGACAAAGAAAAAGCAGCCGAAAAGAAGTTTGTACTGGCTGCTGAAGAAGAATTCAAAGCTGAGGCGCGGCGGAATAAGAAGCTGGCGGTCTGGGCAGCCGAATTGATGAATAAAGATGCCGAAGAATCCAAGAAATATGTCACGGAGGTCATAATGGCCGACATGGAAGAGGCCGGCGATGATGATGTTTTTCGCAAGTTAAAGACCGACTTCACAGCGGCCGGCGTGGAAATAACCGATGTTTCACTCCGCGATAAAATGAAAGCCTTCCTATTGGAAGCTCGCGAAGAAATTTCTGAAGGCCGCTAAGGCCTTCAATTTTACTGCGGATAATTAGGGGCAGGGCAAGTTGTGTCCTGCAAGGTCTGATTCGTGACCGCATAGGTTTTCAAATTCTTGATATGCATGGCCATGGCGCCCGCGTCATAAACCAGGTTTACACAGCCCAAAGTTCGCTTCGTATCGGCGTCAATGATGGCCGCAAAGCCCGTGACACCCATCCAGCTGTTATACTGAGGGACAATGTCACGATCAAAAGCTCTGTGAGCGCTCATTTCCGATAAGCTCGGTGTTGTAATATCAACGGTCACATATTCGATCGAAGGATCGTTGAGCTGTGTCAGTGCCTGATTTAGGCTGGGCTCAACGATTTTGCACGGACCGCACCAATCCGCTCTGAACATAACGACATAAAGGTCCGTCGATGTTGGCGCATAGGCTTGTGATGTGGCGGTAGCGCCCATCAAAAGGGACAATGATAATAAAAGCTTTTTCACGCTAACCTCATTATTTTGTTTCGGGATCTTTTAATGCCCCGTTTTGGAAATTTCATCAGTCTTATACAGTATATTGAATAACAGTTCCGTGAACAAAAAAACCGGATGCAGAGCATCCGGTCTGATGACTGTAAATATTGTCTTCGATTACATTCCGGGGTCAACATTGTGCGCTGCAGGGCAACGTGTTGACTTTGAACGCGTAGACGCGTTTGACATGTAACCTGAGCCGGCAGCTTGTGACGACATTTTGCGAACTTGTTCAGCGATTTCGGCTGAAGAGAAGTTGCTGTCGACGCAGCCGATAACGCGCTTGGAGCGGGCGTCAATGACAGCCGCGAAGCCCGGAAGGCCTACCCATTTGTTGAAAACAGGAACGATATCGCGATCAAAGGCTTCATGGGCACTTTTTTCCCATTTTGCAGCGTTTGATGTGTCGATTGTGACCTGTTCGATATTGCCGCCTACCATAGAAAGAGCTGACATCAGCTCATAGTCGAGCTTTTGGCTCTCAGCGCTTTTGTCACTGCGGAAGTTTACGACATATACGTCAGGGGAGTTTGCGAAAGCATTTGCCCCGAAAGCGGCCGTTAAAGCTGTGGCGCTTAAAAATGCAACGAGTTTTTTCATGATCTTAGTTTCCCTAATATTGCAGAAGTGTTAGTCCGTCTGTGTTCCAAGGGATAACGGCCAATGGTTTATAATCTGCAAATCTTGCGGTAACCGAGCGTTTACTTTAGTTTCCGGAACGGTTAATTAGACGGCTAAGTTATTGAAAACATTAAGGTAAAAAAAGTTGAAAAAAATGCATATGTCGTCTTGGAGCATTACTCCATATCAAGTGGAGCCCTCGGCGTACTATCGTTTAAGTGCATTTTAACGTTGCCGGAGGCTCCGGATTCAGGCTCTGTTTTGGCTTAGACTACCCAAAGACCCGATCAAATATAACATTGACGAATTTGGTGTGATATTCATCGTCAAACATGTCTCTTATCTGAGTTTCGGACAGAAGATCCGTGACATCTTTATCGGCTAGCAAAAGATTGAGGAAGGAACCTTCGCCTGCATTGCCCTCGGTTCTAAACATTTCCCAGACCTTCATGGCGTTTCGCTGTACCAGACGATAAGCGCTCTCGCGCTGCTCGCCCGCTTGCGTCAGAGCCAGGAGGAAACGCTGTGAATTATGGAGCCCTCCGAGCCGATCCATATTGGCCTTCATTTTCTCCGGGTAGACGACCAGGTTTTCTATGACCCCCGCAAGCCGGTGCAGGGCAAAGTCCAAATGTATTGTGGTGTCCGGGCCAATACCGCGCTCGACTGAACTGTGCGAGATATCTCTTTCATGCCAAAGAGCGACGTTTTCCATGGCCGGCATAATGGACATGCGGACCAATCGGGCCAAACCGGTCAGGTTTTCGGTCAAAACAGGGTTTCGCTTGTGAGGCATGGCGGAAGAGCCTTTTTGCCCTTTAGAGAAGAATTCTTCGGCTTCCAGAACTTCCGTGCGCTGGAGATGGCGGATCTCAACCGCAATGTTCTCAATGGAACTGGCGACCACGCCAAGGGCGGCGAAATAGGCCGCGTGGCGGTCGCGCGGGATAATTTGTGATGAGACAGGCTCAATGGCGAGGCCCATTTTTTCGGCCACATGAGCCTCTACTTTGGGGTCAATATTGGCAAACGTACCGATGGCGCCTGAAATGGCGCAGACGGCGATTTCTTCGCGGGCACGCACCAGACGTTCCCGGCCGCGGGCAAATTCCGCATAAAACCGGGCCAGTTTAACGCCAAACGTCGTCGGTTCCGCGTGAATGCCGTGAGAACGACCAATGGTAATGGTGTATTTGTGCTCTTCGGCGCGCTTTTTGAGCGCGGCTAATACTCTGTCCATGCCGACCAGTAAGAGGTCAGTCGCCCGCGCGAGCTGAACGGATAAGGTCGTATCAAGAATATCGGATGAGGTGAAACCCTGGTGCACAAAACGGGAGTCTTCGCCGATAAATTCCGCCAAATGGGTGAGGAAAGCAATGACATCATGTTTGACCTCGCGCTCAATTTC
>CALJNJ010000243.1 GCA_937981945.1 uncultured Caulobacterales bacterium
CGCTGTAACTGTGGTCGGAGGAGACCAATAATTTCGGATAGGTCTCAAATAATTCCGTGCCTATGGATAAGGCTTCAGCGCTGTTATTTTCGTGAGACATTAAAGACAGGCGCAGATCTTTTAGTGCAAATTCTGACAGTCTGTCCTGCCCTGCGGCACGGGCCGAACGTTCGGCGTTGTAGTAATGTTCCCAAGCACAGGCATAATCAGTGCCGCGCAGGCAAAGACGCGATAGGATAAGGAATTCAGCAAAACGGTGAAAAGGCTTTCCCGGTTCCGTTAAGAGCTTTGAATCTTCGGCGTTTGGAAAAGCGCTGTCGCTGGCTGCAAAATAATCTGCATAGTGATCAAATATTTCAATCAGATGCGCGTCTTTTCCGTCTTTAAGTTTGTAATCGCGAATAATGTCTTCGGCGTCGCTGCGGTTTCCGTCAGAGATAATATTAAGGGCGCTTAGGAAAAACAAACTATCCGCGTCATGATTGGCGGGTGTTCCTCGAGCTGATTTAGCCAAAGTTATAAAACTCTGAATTCTGGTTTGGTCAATATCTGAAATGGGCTGAAGATCTTCGATACGTCCGCTATGCATGGCCGCAGTTTTGTCGATGGCATAGGTGGCGGCCCCGGTTTCACTTCCGGAGATCGGTAGCGGCGCCGCCTCCAGCCGGGTCAGCGCAACAATATTGCTGGCAGTTTTTCTGGCCGACAAAATTTTGGACTTAAGTTCCGGTGTCATGCTCTCCTGTTCGAACATGATATTAATCAGATCTCGGGAGACTCTGCTGTCGAGAAATTCATCGCCGGCGGGGCCCGACATGCCCGCCAGAATATTTTGGGCTGTGTCAAATTCCCCGAGGAGAGCGTGATTGAAAGCCCGGTCGATTTCTATAGCTTGTGCAAAGCCCCCATTTTCGGCAAAGGCGGCCGTATCAATATTACCATAAACTTCGATCGCATTTTCAGCGAAGCCATGGGCGGTATAAATTTGAGCCAATGTAAATTTGGCAGATTCCATATTAAGCGACGACGGGTCATCTTTATCAAAAGCAGCCTCTGCTATTCTGACGGAAGACGGATCCGTAAAGATTAATTGATGCAGCTCTGCCGCGCTAATGAGGTCGGCGAAATGAGATTTGGGGAGGCCCAATCGGTCCTTAATAGCGTCGGCCTCTGCCAATGTGCTGTGATAACCCTCCAGATTATAGCTGCGCAAATAGTCGATCTTGCGTAAGGTCAGCCAGGACAATTTCGCTTCATCGTAATCGAGGTCGCTTTCATGGCCTTTAAGCGCAAATCCCGCAAATTCGGAAAAGCGGGAATCCGCAGGAATTTCCGCCAGATAATGGGCTTCGAAATTCAAGCCATTGGCAAATAAAACCACAAACCAATCCGGGTCGGCCGCATAAGGTGACGACAGTTCCGAGACAGCATCAATCAATGCCGGGCCTGAAAGGCCGGAATTGCGGACGTCGAGAAAGGCGCGGGTCAGTTCGGCTATTTTTATATTGCGCTCATCGCCGATATCGCGAGCTTTACTTTCAAATTGGCGCAGAACCTTGCTGATATCCGTTCCCGGATCTTCGAGCTTGGTCCAAATATATTGACGCATGGATTCCAAATCCTGCGGATCGTAAGTGTAATCGCGAAGAGAAACGCCGGTGTCATTAGCGGCCAGTTCGATAAATTTGTCGGCCCACTCATCAGGGCCCAAGCCCGCAAAACTGTTAATGCGGACAGGGTTTTCAGGCGATACTGTATAGCTCGGAGCTTGCGCTGAAGCCTCATGCAATCCCGGCAAGGCACAAGCGCTTAGCATTAATAGCGCGCATATTTTACGGATTGGCGTCATAAAAGTCCCAAATTGATCCTTATTATGACTCAAAAATTATATTTCGTCAAATATGTAGAAATGTTTTGACATGGGGTGTTCTACAAAATAATAGAATTAGGTGAGTCGGAGTTTATCCTTGTGGGGGTATCTAGGTGTTTCGGCTCGACGCGGGGTTTTTCTTTATGCCAATGCTGGAGCGAAACCCCGCACCTTTTAGGTTAAGTGCCGAGCGATTGAATATCCTCGGGCTCCCCGATGATCGCAATATCGTCGCCGGCCATTAATGTGATGCTTGGCTTGGCGATAATCAACTCCCCGTCCCGTTCAATCATGGCGAGCAAACAAGAATCCGGCAATTCCAGTTCACCGACACCGCCTGATGTAAGATCATCACGCCAAACCTGCGCGCACAAATTTTCGAATCCTCGGATAACGCCGCACGCCGAGTTGGCGTCATCATCCTCCATTATTCTTTCGACGATAGTCTCTACGGACTCTTGGGTCGCTATTTGGCGTGCTTTGAAGGCAGTGAGAATAAGATCGATGGCGTGCTTTTTCTCGACATCGTTTTTCAGCCAATGAAAGTTTACCGGAGAGCTCATTTGGTCAACCGCACATCACCGGTTTCTGATCAGGCGCTCGATGAGTCCTTCGAGCTGATCCCCTGATTTATATTTGATGCGCAGCTCGCCCTTCCCGCCCTTATCGCGAAGATCTACCGCAAGTCCCAGACTGTCGGTCAGTTTTTCTTCCACGTGGCGAATATCGGCTTGTTTTTGAGCTTTAATGGCTTTGTCGATCCCGGGAGCCGTTTCGTCCCGCTTCAGCCGCCGGACCCAATTTTCAGCATCCCTGACAGACAGGTCTTTGTCGACAATAGCGTCCGCGAGCGCGGCCGGGTCAGGCGCGGCAATAATAGCGCGGGCATGCCCCGTCGTGATTTTACCTTCGGCCAAGTATTTTTGAACGCTGTCAGGGAGATTTAGAAGGCGCATCATATTAGCGATGTAAGGGCGGGATTTTCCGACCGCCTTGGCGACGTCTTCTTGGGTACGGTTAAACTGTGTGAGCAGAGATTTATAAGCCAACGCTTCTTCAAGCGGGTTGAGATCTGCCCGGTGGACGTTTTCAACGACGCCGATTTCCAAAGCTTCCTGATCCGTTATATCGCGAACAAAAACGGGAATCGTATTGAGACCTGCTTTGAGGGCAGCCTGCCAACGACGCTCCCCCGCGATAATTTGGAAGGCCGGTTTTTTGCCTTTTTTGAAATTACCTTTCAGGCTTTCAGGCAAAGGGCGAACCAAAACCGGCTGAAGAACGCCTTTGTCCTTAATGCTCTCCGCAAGCTCATCTAAAAGTGTGCTGTCAAAATAGCGCCGCGGTTGATCCGGGTTTCGGGTCAATTGATCCATGGCTACATAATTGATGGACTTTTCTTTGATAGCAGACCCGGCTTTTTCGGGTGTTGGTTTGCCGGGCGCGGAGGCTTTTTTGGGCGCTGTCTTTGGTGCCTTTTTCGCAACCGGCGTTGGGGCATCCTCGACGATCGAATCCATGCCTACATCGTCCATCAAGGCCGAAAGTCCCCTGCCCAGCCCTCGCGCCGGTTTAGCCTTTTTCTTGGGTTTGGTTGTTTTGGGCTTGTTGGCTTTTGACATGATCTAACCTATTGTTATTATTGACGATTATGACGTTTTATAAGTTCGTCCGCCAGTGCCATATAGGCCTTGGATCCCGCGCAGTCGGGGTCATACATCATGACGGGTTGACCGAAAGACGGGGCTTCGGCGATGCGAACATTTCGAGGAATAACGGTCTTAAAAACGGCGCGGCCCAAATGGGTTTTAACGTCGTCGGCCACTTGGGCTGAGAGGCGGTTGCGTTTGTCATACATTGTTAGCATGACCCCTTCGATAACCAGGCTCGGATTGATAGATGACTTGGCCATCTCAACTGTCTTGAGAAGTTGGGATAATCCTTCGAGCGCGTAAAACTCGCATTGCAGCGGAACGAGTGCGGAATTCGCGGCGGCCAGCGAATTGACCGTGAGGAGCCCAAGAGCCGGTGGGCAATCGATCATAATGTAATCATATTGACGGGCGACGGCGGCGAGCGCCTCTTTAAGCCGTGTGGTGCGACCCGCCTCTCCGCCGATCTCAAGCTCAGCTGCAGACAGGTCGATATGGGACGGAACAATATGAAGACCCCGAACTTTAGT
>CALJNJ010000244.1 GCA_937981945.1 uncultured Caulobacterales bacterium
ATCTCTTTTGGGACCGGCATTACGCCATATGACAACCGCGGAAGCGTCTTAAAAAATTCGGGCATTTTGCCGTCGACTTGTTTTGCCAGCCAAGCGGCTTCTTTCAAAAGTTCTTCTTCCGACTGCGCGTAAAACTTCGGATCGGTTCTGAGATATTCCAGAAACTCCGCAAAACTTCCGTCAAATTTTACGTCTTTGATAATCTTGTCCATCTCTGAACGAATGCGCTTCACTTCTTTCTGTCCGATTGCGTGAACTTCGTCAGGTGTAAGATCAAGGGTCGTATAATAGCGAACCAAAGATGCGTAATATGCCCGGCCTTGCGGGGTCGTACCAATGCCGACGGTTTGCCGGGCTTTGGGGCTGTATTCGTCTTCCAGGAACTTCAGCAGATCGTCATAGGCCGGCAGAACGGCATTATTGAGAGCTGCTTGGCCCAGAGCCTGTAAACGTTCCGTTTCGTCTTTGTCAAAGCTCTCGGGAAATGTCTTAAAGGGGGCGTAATAAGGATGGTTTTTTGCCGAATACTCCGACAGCGCTTTTACCATGCTGATGATTCCGGGCAGAATTTCCGAAGACGCCGTATATCCGGTTTCAATACCGCGCCGCATATTTGACTTATGTTGGCCGAAATAACGCGGTAAAGACGACAGACGGGCCGCATAAGCTTCATAATCAGCCGGTTTGGCGAATTTGGTTTGCCGGCTGACATAGCTCAGTTCATTGAAAAAACCGGAATCATTGGTAAATGGAATGCGGGCCTCATCAAACGGGGCGCGGCGCGTATATTGATTCAGGGAAAAGCCGAAAAGATCGTAATTCAAACGATCTTCAGGCCTGAGCGAGGCGCGGTCTATATTGCGGTGCCTGTTTTGAAATTTTTCGATTTCAGCGGTCCGCAATTCTCGGTTTTCAGGGCTGACGTCAGGCAATTTTTTCAGGGCTTCTTCGTCCCCGTCTTCGCCGGCGCTGTAGGGATTGCTCTTTTTGATATAGTCTTGATAATCCGTGATCAGCTGTAAAAGCGTATCCCGTTTCAGGCATTGTTGGACACCGTCCACGATAATAAGGTCACCGTCGCCGCAAAATCCGGCCGGATCAGCCTGCGCAGAGCCTGCTGACAGAGCCAATGCGGCTGTTATCATCATAATTTTCTTCATGTCACCATCCCAAACTAGGCAAGCTGTATACTGCGCGACAATGTGTACGCCAAGGGCTTTGCTGTAATCATTGACTTAAACTTGCCCGGCTGTAATTTACGCCTGAATTCACAGGAGCCTATTTATGGCGAGTCAATGGAATGATGAGCGGCCTATGGCACCTCATCTGCAAGTCTGGCGCTGGCATCCGGCCATGCTGTCATCCATCTTACACCGAATCAGCGCCGTTATCAGCTATGCTTTTATGATAAAGATAGCCATTGGACTGCTTTATTTTAAATCGACCGGTAAAGTGCCTTTAGAAGGTCTGGTCTACTCACCATTAGGATGGATTGGTTTTTTCGTCGGCTTTTTTGCTCTGATCTTTATGGTGCTGGCGCAATTGCGTCACGCTATTTGGGATCGTGGTCATTATCTTGAGCCCGAAGCCAACAATAAAATGTCATGGGTGATGATTGCGGTTTCCGTTATCGGATCTGTTTTGGCGACCTTTATGGCGATGGGAGTTTAAAATGGCGCACGGAACCTCTCATCACAAACTGCGGGGCCTGACAGGGTGGGGCACGATCATTTTACTGCCGGTTTTCCTGTTTGGATTTACTTTGGCGGTTTCAGGCGGCGCTGACGGTTTTGCCGATTGGCTGACATCGCCTATTTTTGCGATCACATCGATTTTGTTTCTGACGGCGGCGATCTGGTACTGCAAACTCGAATTTGACGAAGTCATACTGGATTATACGGATGGCGGGCTTCGAAATTTTGGCCTCTTGGCCAATAAACTGATTGGCTTTTTGACTTGGGCCGCATCAGTCTATGTAATTCTCACAAGCTGGCTGGGTGCCTGATATGACACAATGGATTGACCATACTTATGACGTTGTTGTCGTGGGCGCCGGAGGCTCCGGCCTGCGCGCAACGCTGGGCGCCGCGCAGCAAGGCCTGAAAACGGCCTGCGTGACCAAAGTTTTCCCAACCCGTTCGCACACGGTCGCTGCCCAAGGCGGCATTGCCGCGTCTTTGGGCAATATGGGCCCTGATGACTGGAAGTGGCATATGTATGACACGGTCAAGGGATCGGATTGGCTCGGCGACCAGGATTCTATTGAATATCTGTGTCGTCACGCACCTGACGCCGTCTATGAGCTGGAACAATGGGGCATGCCGTTTTCCCGCAATGATGACGGAAAGATCTACCAGCGTCCGTTTGGCGGTCACACGACGGAATATGGGGAAGGTCCGCCCGTTCAGCGAACCTGCGCGGCCGCCGACCGAACCGGTCACGCCATGTTGCACACACTTTATGGCCAAAGTGTACGCCGGAAAGCTGAGTTCTTTATCGAGTATTTTGTCCTTGATTTGATCATGGATGATGAGGGGACTTGCCGGGGGATCACAGCCTGGAAACTTGACGATGGTACTCTGCATCGTTTTCGAGCTCAGACCGTGGTCTTGGCAACCGGCGGTTATGGCCGCATCTTTTTCTCCTGTACATCCGCGCATACTTGCACGGGCGACGGCAACGCCATGGTTTTGCGGGCCGGGCTCCCGGTACAGGATACGGAGTTTATTCAGTTCCACCCAACCGGAATCTACGGCGCAGGCTGCCTGATCACAGAAGGCGCGCGCGGCGAAGGCGGCTATCTGACCAATTCCGAAGGTGAGCGTTTTATGGAGCGCTATGCGCCAAGCGTGAAAGATTTGGCGCCGCGGGATATGGTGAGCCGGGCTATGGTCATGGAAATCCGTGACGGCCGAGGCGTCGGTAAAAATGCCGACCATTGTTTCCTGCATTTGGACCATTTGGATCCGAAGGTTCTGGCAGCCCGTCTGCCGGGAATTTCTGAGACGGCGAAAATTTTCTCAGGCGTCGATGTCACAAAAGAACCCATTCCGGTGATTCCGACCTGCCATTATAATATGGGCGGTATCCAAACCAATTATCACGGCGAAGTCGTGATCAAGAAAGGGAAAGACCCTGATGCCGTGGTTCCGGGCCTGATGGCTGTCGGTGAGGCCGGTTGTGTATCCGTGCACGGATCAAATCGTTTGGGCTCCAACTCTCTGATTGATCTGGTCGTCTTCGGCCGCGCAGCGGGATTGCGATTGGGCGAAACGCTCAAAGCCAATGCGGCGCAGCCTGAACTGCCAAAAGGCGCGGGCGATCAGCATTTGGCCCGTATGGAAAAAGCCAGAAACGCAGACGGCGGAACGCCGACAGCGGTGATCCGTGATCGTCTTCAGCGCACAATGCAAGAACATTGCGCCGTCTTCAGAACTGATGAAAGTTTGGCTGAAGGCGTCAGAAAGGTCAAAGAGATCCACGCCTCGCTTGAAGATGTCAAAGTATCCGATCGCACCATGATTTGGAATACGGATTTGGTTGAAACGCTGGAACTGGAAAACTTGGTCGCTAATGCGCTGGTCACGGTGAACTCAGCTTACAACCGTAAGGAAAGCCGCGGCGCTCACGCTCATGAAGATTACCCTGAACGTGACGACAAAAAATGGATGAAGCACACATTGGCTTATTGCGATCTTGAGACCGGCGATGTCAAAATCGATTATCGTCCCGTCCATGAATATACCATGTCCGACGAGATCGATTACATTAAGCCGAAAAAGCGAGTTTATTAATTCCCAAGACCGTCATATCGGGCGGGACCGGCTTTGTCGGCCGCTTTATTACGGAAGAACTTTTATCGGAAGGTCATGAGATTGTTTTGCTCGGACGGGCTCCGCCCGTCCCGGGTTACTTCTCGTCAGGTGTGCAATTCGTTCAGTCCGAACTGGGGCTGAATTTCGACTATCTGCCGGTTTTTGACGGGGCGGATAATTTCATACACGCCGCTCTTGATCATAAACAATGGCTCTATGCCGGCGGCGAAGGCAATGATCCCAAGTCATTCGCGTTTAAAAACTTAGGCGGGACGGCGGCGATGCTGAAGCAAGCCAAAAAGGCCGGCCTTGCCCGCGCCGTTTTTCTGTCGGATCAATTGGTTTATGGCGCGCAGGACGGCGGCGATCATTTTTACGAAACGGATGACCCGAAACCGGGAAATATTTACGCCAAAGTCAAACATGAAACCGAAAAATTGCTGAGCGCAATGAATACATCAAAATTCGGGACGGTTTCATTGCGGCTGTCACATGTCTACGGTCCGGCGGGACCCGGCCGGCGCAATAAGTGGGACGGATTATTCAAAGGTTATCTGACCGGCCGGCCCATCGCACCCAAAGCCGGCTGCGAAATTCACGGCGAAGATGTGGCGCGGGCCGTCCGCCAAATTGTCAATGCCGAGCACATTCGGGTCGCCGGCGGTATTTTCAACGCCATGGATGCGGTTATCGATCGCCGAGATATTTTGGAGCCCCTGAGAAAAGCAACGTCATGTCCTCATGATTTGCCCGAAAGATCCGACCGTGACGTCGTCAGCACCATGAACTGCGATAAACTCAAAAGGCTGGAATGGCGAACAGGAGGGCTGGTAAAGCTCAGCACGACACTGGATCATATGCTGCGCCATATGTAAACGTGGCTTGATTGGCATAAAAAACGAGCCATACTGGGACAAACCGAAAGGAAATATTATGAAAACCGATCGTCGTTTATTTATCACAGGATTGGCATCCGCAACGATGCTGGGCGCTTGCGAAACCATGGACACATTGCCGGGCGGCATTCCGGGACTGGGCGGATTTGGTCCGTTGTCACAGGCCGAAGCCTCATCCGGCATTAAGGCGGCGCTGAGTAACGGGATCGGTCATGCCATCGGGACCGTCGGCGTTTTGGACGGATTTTGGCGAAACGGGCGCATTCAGGTTCCGCTTCCGAAAGTTCTGGAAGATGTACGATCCGGACTGAGATTGGTCGGCGCGGACGGCATTATGAACGAACTTCATCTGCAGCTTAATCGCGGCGCGGAAAAGGCGGCGCC
>CALJNJ010000245.1 GCA_937981945.1 uncultured Caulobacterales bacterium
GCGTAGGCTTTGGCGCCATTGGCCATGATGTACGGCACACTGGCAAGGGTCAGTACATTGTTCACAATCGTCGGCTTGTTAAAGAGCCCTGAGATCGCGGGGATTGGCGGTTTAACTTTCACTTCCCCGCGTTTGCCCTCAATACTTTCGAGCATGGAGCTTTCTTCGCCGCAAATATAAGCGCCTGCACCGACCCGGATTTTCAAATCAAACCTTGGACTCCCGTCATCATTGCGACCGAAAAGGTCCGCCTTGTCCCAAATTTCGATAGCCTTTCGCATGGTTCGAATGGCGTGAGGGTATTCAGAACGGATGTAAATATAGCCCGTATCCGCGCCAATTCCGAGCGCGCCGATAACCATGCCTTCGATCAGAGAAAACGGATCGCCTTCCATGAGCATACGATCAGCAAAAGTTCCGCTATCGCCTTCATCGGCATTGGCGCAGAGATATTTTTGCGCCTCTTCCTGAGCCAGAGCCGTTTGCCATTTGATACCCGTGGGGAAGCCTGCGCCGCCGCGGCCACGCAGGCCGGATTCTTTGACTTCATCAACGATATTTTGCGCGCCTATTTTCAGAGCTTGCTCGAGTCCTTTCACGCCGCCATGGGCCTTGTAATCGTCCAGGCTCAGCGGGTCGATGACACCAACGCGTACAAAGGTCAGCCGCTCCTGGTTTTTCAGATAATCAATGTCTTCGGTCAGACCATGACAAAGAGCGTGATCCTTGCCGTCGAGCATGCCGCCTTTAACGAGGTCCGCCACATCGCCCGCGCTAACCGGGCCGTAAGCGATACGGCCTTTATCGGTTTCCACTTCTACCATGGGCTCGAGCCACAACATGCCGCGGGAGCCGTTGCGGATGATCTCAGCGTCCGGCGCTGCTTTAGCAATAGCTGCGGCTACTTCATCAGCGCCCATAGAAAGGGCCGCCGCGTCACAAGGGACATAAATCTTCATCAGTCGTCTCCCTTGTGCTTGTTTGAGATGGTTTTCAAACGAGCCATATCCACACGGCCATAAAGCTGATCATCAATCATAACGGCAGGACCAAGCGCGCAATTGCCCAAGCAATAAGTTGCCTCGAGTTTGATCGCGACGGCTTTGTCATCCATTTTGGTTTTGAAATGTGTTTCAGCCTCTGCAATTAATTCGTTGGCGCCTACAGCCTGACAGGCTTCGGCGCGGCAAATTTTTATGGTCTGTTTGGCGCCCTTTTCCTTTTTGAAATCGTGGTAAAAAGTGACGACACCATGGATCTCAGCCCGTGAAATATTCAAGGAATTTGCAATAGTTCGTAGCGCCTCATCAGTTAGATAACCATTGGCGGCCTGAACTTCGTGCAGGACTTCCAAAAGCTCGTCTGGCTTGTCGCCATGAGCTTTGCATATCTCCCGAGCTCTGGAATCTTCAATCGTATTTAACAAAGTGGCCATTGTTTCTCCTCGAAACGGCTATTGCTTTGTTTGGCTTTGCGGCTCTTTTACAGCGCGTTCAAGCCATAACACATTGTATAAGTGTTCGCTATACTGACCATGTTGATCTGATATGGCTAAACTGAAAGCTGCCGAGCAACCCATTTATGAAATTTATGGGTTGGCCCATCCATAACAGGCGAAAATTTGCCGCCGTCAAAATACATTCCATGCCGACCTTTTTGCATGCCCTCAACAACTCCGACATCTTCAGCGAACACGTCGCGCCAGATCCGGGCATTCTCCTTCAGCATTTCCCCGCGATCGTCACGGTCGATATTCTCATCAGCATAAAACAACGCCACACGCTCCAGCGTCACCTCAGGTCCTTGCGGCATCAAGAGCATAGCGAATGAATGGTCCCTATGAATACCCAAAAGGACATTTGGGAAAAACGCCACATATTCAGCTTGTTTGTCCCATACGTCTTTAAGATTGGAGAAGTCAGAAAATTTTTCTCCGCTCTCACTGACTAATTGCCTGTAATTGCGGCTGCCTTGGCCGGCAAAACTTTCATCTTCGATATGATAATGTACGTCGATAGGCGAGATTTCATTCAACTCGGGATGTATCCACGGCAGATGATAAGACTCGCAATAATTTTCCACGGCAAGCTTCCAATTTGTATCCAGCGTCATATCAAACCGGCTGTCGGATCCTCCCAAATAATAAGGCTGATCAAATTCAGCCCATCTCTGCAATAAATCAGAATGTGCTTTCTCAAAATTCGGCGCGGCGCCTGACACATTGATAAAGACTACGCCTTGCCACACATGGCTTCGAATCTCATGCAAACTTAAATCATTCGGGCAAATATTGTCATGCTCATCAACGCCAACACCGCCGACATAAGGCGTCCGAACTAAGTTTCCGTCATAGTCATAGCTCCAGCTATGATAGGGGCAACGAATGGGACCTCTTAAATGACCGGGCTTATCGACTAAAATCATCCCGCGGTGCCGACAGACATTTTGAAATACCTTTAGCTCGCCCTCTTTGTTTCGGACCAGCAAAAGCGGCATGCCGAGAAAATCAATGGGACAAACGTCGCCGGGATTGGGGGCATCACTTATGAACCCTGCAGCAGACCAATTGGGGAAAAATACTTTGTCACGCTCAAGTGCGTAATGTTCCGCCGAAATATAGCAGGCATTGGGCAAGCCACGGGCTTGCTCAATCGGTTTCAAAACTGTTTCCAGATCCATATGTCCTCCCCAGACTCCTCCTCAATAGTATGAGATCAGGGTGATTCAAACATTTTTATAAATCTATTAGCGCTTGTTTTTTGTTCTTATTAGGCAAAATAATTAAAGCGCTAGAGCTCTTCATCTTCCCATTTAAACAAGTCTTCCAGCCATGGGTATTTGTCATAAAGTACCGGAACGCAATCATTCTTCAAAATGTTGCGGGCTTCCTTCGCCAGTTCCTGCGGAATTTCGCCCAGGGAACCTTCACGGGATAAAAGATCAAATTGCCGGCTAAATGCACCTTTTGATATTTGTTTGATTTGGATATGTTCCAGAATATCCGGCTTCTCCAGCAAACATAATGGGGTTGTAACCCCCCATCCCATTCCACGGGCAACGGCCGTCGCTTGAGCAGGGGCCCGGTCAAATTCTGCTACGTCCGGAAACTTAACCCGCAAACGATTGAGCTGCCGTTCAATCCGTAAGCCCATGGCTGATCGCAAAGAAATGCGCAAAAATGGAAGATCCTCTTTTATGCCGGTGTGAAGATCCATATCGCCTTTGTAATCCTTTGGAAAAATCAGCACATATGGCTCCTGGAAAACGCGATGGCGCTCAACGCCTGCTATGTCTTCCATGACATTGCTTCCGGTAAAAACGATATCGATATTGTGAGCCAAAAAATCTGCTCTGTGAAACGGCGACAGACCACTCCAAAAGCGCCAATATCCGCTCAATTCATTGAGTTTGACGTAGAGTAGAGGACCAAGCGATGCGGCGAGACTGTCAGTCATGGCGACCGTCAATGATGCCAGCCGGCGACGTTCCTGTGTCTGGGTTTCGCGAAGGGCTTCTTTAGTATCTTTCAGAATTTGGCGGACGCGTTCGAGCAAAATCCGTCCTGCTGTAGTCAGAACAATAGGGCGAACGGAACGATCAAATAATTTGACGCCAATTCCGTCCTCCAAACCCGCGATAATTTGCGACACGGCTGATTGGGTCATCCTCAAAACTTTGGCGCTTTGCGTCATACCGCCCTGCTCGGCGGTTACAACAAAAACTTCCAATGAACGAAGATCAAAATGATTTGGTATTTTATTCATGGGGGGCACTTCCTTGAAATATTAGCCGTGCTTATCATAACATTTTCGCATTGAAAACACACATATACCGCTAATACCATTAAAATTACTGATGCCATAGGTTGAGCAAAATTGACCGTTTGGGACAACATCGTCGACTCTTATCATCCCTATTAGGCCCTAACTCTTGGCAAAATTCTCTCCCGGAATATTATGGCATATCACCTGCCCCTACTCGGGTTAGTTCCGGAAGGTTTTATGTCCCAAGCTCCTTTTCTCTCAGTTAGCCGCCGCACCCGCTCGACGCCGTTTACCCGGAGAGTCGAAGATAATGGAGTCTCCGCCTATACAGTTTACAATCACATGCTCTTGCCAACTGTCTTTGAATCCGTAGTGGCTGATTATCACCACCTTAAAAAACACGTACAAATTTGGGATGTAGCTTGCGAACGTCAGGTCGAAGTTCGGGGTCCGGATGCCGCGGAGCTTTTACAATTAGTAACGCCAAGAAGCCTGACAAAAATGCAGGATGATCAATGCTATTACATCCCTATGGTCAATGAGTATGGCGGCATGCTGAACGATCCTGTCGCAGTAAGACTGTCGGAAGATCGGTTTTGGGTATCCCTGGCAGATTCTGATATGAAATATTGGCTTTCGGGTCTGGCCATTGGCAAAGGTCTGAATGTGGATGTATTTGAGCCCGATGTATCACCTCTTGGAGTTCAAGGACCAAAATCCGATGACTTAATGGCGGACCTTGTCGGAGATGATATCCGAAGTCTCGGTTTCTTTCGGCACCGACAATATAATATTGGCGGGAAAGACTATCTGATTGCCCGCTCAGGCTGGTCCAAACAAGGTGGATTTGAAATTTATTTGGACGGCAGTGAAAACGGCGAGAAAGTCTGGGACATTCTCTTCGAAGCCGGTGAAAAATACAATGTACGTGCAGGCTGTCCCAACGGCATTGAACGAATAGAGGGCGGGCTCTTATCTCATGGTAATGACATGACGGAAGAGAACACGCCGTTAGAATGCGGACTTGGCAAATACTGCCACACAAGCGCTATGAAAATCTGCATCGGCGGCGACAAATTAAGAGCAGAAAAGAAAAACGGCCCCAAGCAAATCATAAGAGGGCTTACTTTGGACGGTGATCATGTCCCGGGCTGTACTGCCCCTTGGCCTTTGCGAAATGAAACCGGACAAAAAGTCGGACAAATTACAGGCGCAGCCTGGTCTCCGGATTTTAACAAAAACATTGCCATCGGCATGGTCGATAAGAACCATTGGGACTTTGGGACAAGCTTGACCGCCGAGGCACCCGATGGACAACGTTCGGCTATTGTTGGTCCCATACCGTTTGAGACAGTTTAATTTTCGCACTCCCTTTTAATCTGATAGTGTGGGCCCCATGCAGAAAAAGCAAATGCCCGATTTCACGACAAACAGAGTCTTCAAAGAAGACGGCACATTTGAATTTCAATGTTCTCATGATTTAAACATCTGGCCTTGGCTGGCGCTTCACCCGCACGACCCCATTTATCTTCAAACCATGAATTTTTGGACCCCTTTTGAAGCGGGGATCGCGCGCGGCGAATATACGCCTGAAAAATGGACTGCGCTGACGGAAACACGTTGGGAATTGGGTACATCGAATGTCGGGAAACCGGTACGCGGCGTAGCCGCGCCTGTCGACGAAAACAATATCGGATACAATATCAGCTTATATGACGATACGAACAAATTGGTCTACAAGTTGACGGGAAAAGGGGTCATATTTCAAAACCGGGATTTCAGTGCGTGGCGGCAATCTTCAAAAGATAAAATGGCGGCCCTGACCATGTCTGAGAATTTTGAATATGCGCCGTATGAGTTAACAGGCGCAGCCACTCAATCTCAAAGTTTTATCTCTCGACTGACAGACGGAAAGTCAGCTCAAGCTTTAGTCACAACGGAAAATGGTTTTCTCCCCGAACACCCTTATCTCTCAGGCTCGGGCGATCACGTTAACGCCACACACCTTCATGTAATAGGTGATCAATTTACAGTAATGCTCGAGGGCGGACGAACATTCACGTCACCTTCCGGCACCATGACATTTAACCGATATGTTGAGCTCAATTATCCAATCGAGATTAAGACCAATCATAAAGCTGACGGTTTCATCGATTTATCATTTTACCAAGCCGGCAAGCTCTGTGCCGGTATGTCTTTTGGCTACGAAATCAACGAGACTTGATCGCTTTGGCATGAGCTTCGACCAATCCGAGCATATAGGGTGCAAAAGAGCGCCAGCACTCCATGACAAAAGTATTTTCAGAAGTTCGGTAAAGCATAATGGGCGCGCTTTCAAAAACGGTGCGCGTGCATTTCCCTATTGGAAAAGCCATGAGCGATAAATCCAGAGGGCAACCCACATTGACAGTCTCCGCTGCCGCCGGGCCCGATAAAATCAACGCGACATTACGATGAGATATATCCGTGACACTCATGATATATTTGCCCGATAGCTTCAGAGCTTTGCCGTAAAGTTTTGAGTGTTTATCTTTATCTGCAATCACGATCCATTCGTCAGGGCCTAAACAGGCTACCATGGCCTCTGCTTTGTTTGAAGTTGCGCCGATTTTAACGGGCAATGTCAAACCAAGTTCTTTCCCGATCGCCGCGCGATCTGAAGACTTTACTCTAAGCGACAGACGAAGTTTTTCTTCCGCAACAACCGCAATTACCGCTCCGGATTGCAGGACATCGGGGATCTCAATACCCGTAATATATTGGGGATCAAACGACATTGAGGCGCTCCCCTTTTGGATCATAGAAGACAGGCTTAACAACTTTCGCCTTGTGGGTCACGCCGCCGGGCATCGGAATGTGAAGGGTTTCGTCCATGCGGTTAAAGCCATCTTTGACGAGAGCCATGGCAATAGATTTCCCAAGGCTTTCGCTCCAATATGACGAGGTCACATGGCCCAGCATATCCATTGGAATAGGCTGGTTGGGATCCGCGACGATATGAGCCCCCTCTTCGAGAACGATATTGGGATCTTCTGTCAAAAGGCCAATCAAATGCTTGCGGCCTTCGGCCACCAAATCAGTTCGCTGTAATGACCGTTTACCGACAAAATCCTTTTTCTTTTTTGACACGATCCAATTCATGCCCGCATCTTGCGGAGTCACTGTTCCGTCTGTGTCTTGCCCGACAATAATAAATCCTTTTTCGGCGCGCAGGACATGCATGGTTTCTGTCCCATAAGGCGTAATGTCATAAGCCTTACCGGCTTCAAACAAAGTCTCCCAAACATCTCTACCGAAGTGAGACGGCACATTGATCTCGAAACCCAGCTCTCCGGAAAACGAAACGCGGAACAGGCGCGTCGGCACACCGCAAATTTTACCTTCACGAACATTCATATGCGGAAAAGCTTCGGGTGAAAGATCAATACCCTCGACAAAGGGCTCTATAAGTTTGCGGGCGTTCGGTCCGTTCAGCGCTATGACGGACCATTGTTCAGTCGTTGACGTCAGCCAAACATCCAATTCAGGAAACTCGGTCTGGAGATAGTCTTCCATATGGCGATAGACACGCGGCGCGCCGCCGGTTGTTGTCGTGACATGAAAACGGTCTTCCGCAATGCGCCCTACGACACCATCATCATAAATATATCCATTTTCACCAAGCATCAGTCCGTAGCGACAAGCGCCGACTCCCAGCTTGCTCCACGGGTTGGTGTACATGATATTCATGAACTTGGCGGCATCGGGTCCGACAACCTCGATTTTTCCCAATGTCGACGCGTCAAAAACACCGAGGCTATCGCGGGTCGCTTTACATTCTCGGGCCACAGCGGCATGCATGTCTTCGCCGGCTTTTGGAAAGTACCAAGCTCTTCGCCAAATACCGACAGGTTCAAAAACAGCGCCCTTATTTTCGGCCCAGGGATCGATAGCTGTTTTTCGCGTCACTTCGAAAAGATCATCTGTCCGGTATCCGCAAAACGTCCCGAATGTGGTTGGTGTGTAAGGCGGCCGAAATGTTGTCAGTCCGACCTTTGGTGCTTCTTTACCCAGTGCTTTAGCGGCGATCTCCAAAGCATTTAGGTTGGACAGTTTTCCCTGATCGGTTGCCATGCCGTTCGTTGTATAACGTTTGACATGCTCAATCGATTTAAAGCCTTCTCGGACAGCCAGCTTGATGTCTTTATCCGTAACGTCATTTTGAAAATCAACAAAAGCTTTGGTCTTTGACGCCTTGATATAATTGGGCAATTGATCAAAAATTTCACCGCGGCCAAAATCAGGCTCTTTAACAATATATGTTTTTCGTCCGCCCCCGGCTTTGCTACCCGCATTAAGTGCGGTTTCAATTCCGTAGTCACCATTACAGGCGCCAATTGGGGAACAGTTTTCATTGGCATTGTCGGGCAAATAGACGCCGGTTTCAGCATGCCATTTAATAGAGCCCTTTGATTGTGACCAAAGATGCAGGCTGGGAGTCCAGCCCCCGCTCATTAGCAGCGCGTCACAAGTTATAGTTTGCTTGTTTCCGGTTGAGGGGTTGTAAATCTCTGCTGAAGATATGCGCTTGTGACCAAG
>CALJNJ010000246.1 GCA_937981945.1 uncultured Caulobacterales bacterium
GAGGCCGGCATTCTGGACGGTGATGTCGTGATTATACGAAAAGCCAATACTGCTCGAAATAATGAGATCGTGGTTGCCCTGGTTGATCAGGAAGAAGCCACACTGAAGCGCATCTATAAATCCGGTAATGAAATTGAGCTAATTGCGGAGAACAAAGATTTCCCGACACGGAAATTCGGACCTGACCGCGTTGAAGTGCAAGGCATTCTGGTCGGATTGGTTCGGCGCTACCATTAAGGCTCCGGGTTAACGGTCGACGTCTGACGCTTGGCGTGAAAAACAACACCTTGCGAAAATGGTGACCAGACTGAGGTTTTTTGCCCTGCCGCTTTCATCGCGCCGTTCGCCCAATTATTGCAGGTCTTAAACAGACTATAGAGACCACCGGCTTCGTAAAACCGGTCTTGCCCCGTATAAGTGAGTCCCTCTAATATTTGAGTTCGGCCGGTATCCGTTATTTTAAAATCATCCAAAATGTAGGCCTCGAGCGCGCGGCGCTGTTCAGCGCACAATTGAACTTCAACCCAATCCAAAGATTTTTCAGCGGCCGGCTCTACATGGATAACTTGCGAACTGGGTAAGAACAGAGCCTGAAGGGCATAGCGCAGTTTTAGATCCCCCCATGTTGGCGTATTAACGTAGATATCTTTGTCTCCGAGACCGAAAACCACGAAGTCAGTTTCAATCGGTAATTCATAGCTGTTTCGTAATTCTGTCGACATACCCGCGACCGGGATAGCGATGTCCGCATGGACGATACTGTGCTGGAGATAAATGCTATCTGTTTTTTCGCAATTCCCGTCTTGCGCAGGAACCGTCAAAAGGCTGAGCGCAATTGCAGCAATTAGGTAAACAGATGCCGCTGCACCAAAATATAGCGAGAACCGTTTAAGTCTGTGAAAAACCCGTTTCATAATGAGGCGCTAACCCGGTTTAAAGTTCAACAAAACGAAAATCGATTACGCGTAGTTTTTTTGTTTTATCAAAACCAAGCTCAGTAGCGCCAAAATTGCGGGCAAGGCCTGGACAAAGAATATGTTTTTCGAAGCTGTGGCCGCCCCGTAAACTCCGGCCACAATCACGCAAAGCAGAAAGAAAATCGCGACGTTCTTCTTCCAAACGGCGTCCTTTATCAAAAACAAAGCCCAAAACAATCCCGCGGCGAGAAAACCATTATAAAGACCTTGATTGGCGGCCATAACTGTCGTGTCTGCGAATAAATGCTCGGGGAAATCTTTGAAAACTTTCGGGCCGCGACTTTCCCACATAAACATTTCAAAGACCATGATATAGGCGTGAAACAGGGCGACCAATCCGATCAAAACTTTACTGATAAAGTGCATATAGATTTCCTTAGTAGACCTGCATTTCCCAGGTTTTAATTCCGGCAGTTTTCAAAAGATCGAGCCCGAACGATTTATACTGACCTTCATGTCCCCCGTCGCTCGGCGACTGAATTGTATAGCGACAATAATTACCTGACTCTGCCAATTCAAATGCCCAAGTAGAACCGTTTCCTGTCTTTCGAACTTCCGGTTCAGATCCGCAAATATTCAGAGCTTGCAGCTTGGACAAAAAACTCGATGTCTGCAACTCGGTCAGATAGACAAATCGGTCCTCATCAAGATCACCGGCATTATCAAGCTTAGCCAAATAGAGCTTCATTTTGTTGTCATCTTCGACAAAGCCGCGAACCATAAACGGTATATGAAAGTCTCTGAGCCAAAGAAACCTAAACGCAAACTCGCCTGTATTCGCCGCCTCCCTTAAAGACCCTTCGCCCATGGCTTCAAAATAGGTTTTGTGATCGCGAAACATATCGGGCGGCAATGGCTCAGCCGACACCGGAATTTCAACAGGTTCGTCTGGGACTGTTATCGTAGGTATTTCTTCCGGCTCTATGGGTTCAGACGGCTCAGTGACGCAGGCTGAGAACAAGAGTAATCCGCAAATTATCACAAGGAAGGCTCTGACTGACCTTATGTCAATTAATCCCATGGTCGTCTTTTTCCTTGTGGTCGTGCCGTCCTGATTTTGATGCCTGCCGCCCCTAAATATAAGCTATGGGCACCCTGTTGTGATAATTCATCCGCGTCAATTATTTTTGCCCCGCACAGTCGACGGATTCTGTTTCCCAAATTACGTTTGGGCGCAAGGATCAAATCTGCGCCCGGACAATCATCCATGATTTCTTCAGGGTTGCGAACGATAATTATTCTATACTCCTTAAACTCCAGAACACACGCTAATGCATCGCAATCGGCTAAAGATCCGTCGAATGTTTCCGTCTCAACATATTCCATTCCCATGGCCTCAATGAATTGTTGCCGACCATATCGATCCGACTGTTTGCGATCGACCCATAATTTAGGACTTTGACGACCCTCCCAAAATGCTAAGGCGCCTTTATCGCTGATGCGAATATCGGGTTGCGGTGTAATCGCGATCAACACAAAACAGCCGATCAGGACGACAGTCGACAAAGCTCTGATTTTGGGACGACCCAAACACAAGCCAATAAACGCCAGTCCAAATAATGCCGGCGTCCAAACCGGTCCTGAAGCAATATATTTGACGGCGCCCGGCAATGCCCAAACTCGGTCAGAGACCGCCAGAATTAGCTCCAAACCCTCTCCCATCACCCATAATGGGTAACGCTCCAACCCAAACGGTAGGGCCAAATAGACAAAAACTCCAACCGGCATGACCCAAAATGTGAAAATCGGCATAGCAAACAAATTGCCGGCGAGACCGTACCCTGCGATACGATTGAAATGCAAAACTGCAAATCCCGAAGTGGCGCCGCCGGCAACAAAACTGGTAATTGTCAGCGCCTTGAAATTGTCGACAAATTTGCCGAACCAAGTCTTTGGACCTTTATATTCGCGTCGTTCGTCCAAGGCCCTATAGACAACCACCAGCGCTATCACGGCCGAAAAAGACATTTGAAAACCGGGCGACAACAAGGCTTCCGGATGTAGTGTCAAGGTCAAAAAAGCTGCAACGGCAACGGATCTGACCGAAATGGCCTGACGATCCAGCAACATGGCCGCAAATACAATACAGGCCATAATATAGGCCCGCTGGGTCGCGACTCCGGCGCCTGAAATAATCAAATAGCCCGTCGCCACCATAAACCCGACAATAGCGGCATATTTACGAATGTCCGTCCTGGCAGCAAGCCGAGGTATGCGCGCTAATACCTTAACCGTGAACGCAAAAACGCCGCCGGCGATCAATCCCATATGTAAACCGGAGATCGCCAGAATATGCGCCAACCCACCTGCACGCAGACTTTCGGTTTGATCATCGGTAACCCAGGTTCTTACTCCTGTCAGCAAGGCGACTTGCAGACCGGCGGTTTCCGGCGGCGCGGCGGCTCTGATCCGATTGGCCAATCCGTACCGCATTTGCGCGATTATCGTCGTCATTGATTTACGGCCGCTGCTCGGACTTAAGACTTCCGGCTTTGACAGCATATACCCCGTCGCGCCGATTTGTTTATAAAAAGCGGTGAACCCCGGATTGTAACCGCCGGGAACAGCCGCGCCTTTGGGTTTGGAAAGGGCCGCGCGAAACGCCGCCCGATCACCGACACGGAGCGTTCTATCAAATGTTGTCACTCTGATCAGGCGGGGCAATCTTTCCTTATCAAACTGCCCGATGGTCAGCGGCTTTAGCACCCACCGCTGTCGGGGCCCGGACTTTTCGATGGCAAAGATTTC
>CALJNJ010000247.1 GCA_937981945.1 uncultured Caulobacterales bacterium
TTTCGTCGAGTTCAAAAACCACATATGGTCCGTAAATGGGCCCGAAAAATGATACTTTCAGATGACCGACATCCGGCTCGCCCACGAAGAAGGCTTTACCTTTGGCTTCATCCCATTTGCCCTTTTTAGTATTATAGCCTCGGTTAAGAACTTTGATGCCGCCATCCTCGCGGCGGGAGTAATCAGCCGTCACATTGATCAGATTTTTCTCGAAACGGTTTTCGATACGGGCAATTTCATACCATTTCCCTAAATATTTATCGGCCTGAAAATCGGCTACAGGCTTCACATCCGGCGCCAATGTTGTTGAGCAAGCGCCTAAAAAGAGAATGGCGCTTGCCAGCCAGACAAATAAAATGCGCGGCAATTTATTGCTCTAAAATCGCGTCAATGCGGCGCTGCGCAATGGGATGATAACCGGGTCTGGCTTTTTGATAGACTTTGTTCGCCCAATCCGCTTTCCCGTTTGACTGCAGCGCGCCGTATAGTCTGTAGATAAATTTGCCGCGTCCGACCGTCATCAGGAACTTCCGCAAGGCAGGATTAGCCGCTTTGTAATCGGCTTTGATGGTTTGCATATACCAGGCAAAAGCTGTTTCGGCATTTTTCGTACCGGTAAAAGAGAAAGCCTCATCCAATTCCTTCAATTGGGCACGGGTCAAACCATCCGGCATTGAATTGATGAAATGCAGCCATTCATGGGTTGACCACGACGCCACGTCGATATCTTTTGCCGCGACCTCTTTGGCCAACCATTTGGCCTGAACGGCAGATACTTTTTCGAATGCCGAAGACACCGGGTTTCTGGCCGTGTCCGGAAGGCCCGGGCCGTAAACCCATGCATTTATCTCTGCATCCGTGACAGCATCGGGGTGGTCTTCTCGTAGATTTTCGCTCAGATAATCCAGAAAATCTTCCGTTGTGACGCTTTGAAAAGCGTAAGTGTCAAAATAGTCTTTGAGAAAAGGATCGAACACATCCCGGCCAAATCTGTCCTCCAGGAAGAACAGAAAATTGGCACCTTTAATATAGGCCACGCTGGTGAACGCGTCATCCGGATGGGTGATGTCCTCGGGCATTTTCAAATGAGTGAGCTCGGGTCTCTTAGCTTCTTTCAGGCCGCGCTTAAGACCTTCCATGTCCAGGGCCTGTTCCATGGTCGCTCTTTCAACCCCGTAAAGCGATTCCATAACCCGGTTTTCCACATAGGATGTGAAACCTTCATTGAGCCAGCTATCCAGCCAGCTGGAATTGGTCACAAGATTTCCGGACCAGCTATGCGCCAATTCATGGGCGACAACATTGGTCAGGCTTTTATCGCCGGCCACCAAAGTTGGGGTTAAAAACGACAAGCGCGGATTTTCCATACCACCATAAGGGAAGCTTGGCGGCAGAACGATCAGATCGTAACGTCCCCAACGATAAGGCCCGTAAAGCTCTGTATTGGCCACTTCCATATCAGGCGTTTCGGAAAACTCTTCCGCGGATTCTTCCAAAATATAGTCTTCCGCATAGACCCCGATATGATCATTTATGGCCTTAAACTTAATATCGCCCGCGGCGATTGCCAGCAAATATGGCGGAATTGGCTGCGGCATATCAAATTCGTATTCACCGTCCCTTGGTGTGTTGGGATCCTGATCGGCGCTCATTAAGGCAATGAGCTCAGGGGGCGTTCGCAGCGTGGCTGAATAGGTTATGCGAACGGCCGGCGTGTCCTGCACGGGCGTCATGGTTCTGGCGTTGATAGCCTGAGCTTGCGAGAACAAAAACGGATGTTTCTTTCCGGCTGTCTGCGCAGGCGACAACCATTGTAGTCCTTCGGCCCCCGGTCCGGTTTCATAGGAAATGCGGGCTTTGTCGGCATCTTCGAGCAGTAAAATGGTTAGCGCCTGCCCCATGGTTTTATCCGCATCAGACAGGGCGTAAGTGGCATCTTTCCAACTACCTGATTGATGAATTTGCACGGATCTGATGGTCAGGTCTTTTGTATCCAGAACCAGTTCATTGGCGGCTTTGTCCAGGCGTTTAAATTCGATCTCAGCTGTGCCCGACAGGACTTTGCGATCGAAATCAACATCCAGGTCCAAATCCAAATGGGTCATTTGAACCTTGTCATAATTTGAATATGTGAACTTGTCATACTTGATGACAGGCTTGTTCGAAACCGTACCTATAGATGTTTCAGCCGGCGGCTTGACGCTGTCGCCGCCTTTACAAGCGACCAGGCTAATCACAGCCAGGGATGCAGCAATAAGTTTAAAATGTGACATGACATTTCCTCTAATTATACGGGTTTTTATCAGCCCTGACAAAAATGCGGATCGGTGTTCCGGGCAGATCAAAGTCTTCGCGAATACCGTTGACAAGATAGCGCTTATAACTGTCCGGCAAGCTCGTTGCCCTTGAGCATTTCAGAACAAAAGTCGGCGGCCGTGTTTTCGTCTGAGTTATATATTTCGGCTTGATACGACGACCATTAACGGCGGGCGGCGGATGACGCCTGATTTTTTCCGTCAGCCAATCATTCAGCTCCGAAGTTTTGACCTTGGCACTCCAATCATTGTGAACCCGTTCAATAGCGGGAAGCAAACGATCAACGCTCTTACCGGTCAAACCTGAGAACATGACAACGGGAATACCGCGAACCTGAGGCAATAGCCGTGTGGCTTTTTCCCTGAGAGACTTTGCCATTTCAGACTTATTTTCTACCAAATCCCATTTGGTAACGCCGATCACCATGGCGCGCCCTTCCCGCTCACACAGGGCAGCAATCTGCATATCCTGTTTATCAAAGGGCTTAGTTGCGTCCATCAACAGGATAACAACTTGTGCAAAACGAATAGCGCGCAGAGATTCTGCGACAGAAAGCTTTTCCAGTGTTTTTTGGACTTTAGCCTTTTTGCGCATTCCGGCCGTGTCGTGAAATTGCACGCGGCGCCCGGCCCACATATGATCAATTGTAATGGCATCCCGCGTCACGCCGGCCTCAGGACCGGTCAATAAACGATCTTCACCTATCAAAGTGTTGATCAATGTGGATTTGCCTGCATTGGGCCGGCCAACAATTGCAATTCGTACCGGCGCGTCTGAGCGGTCAATTTCATCGACAACCGGCGATAAGTCCGCGTCGGTCAATGCCATTTGAATAGCGTCGTCCAATTCAACCATACCGATATTATGTTCCGCCGCCACTTCAATCGGGTCGCCCATACCGAGTGCATATCCTTCATTGATGCCGTCATCTGCGGCTGAGGACTCGCACTTATTTGCAACTAAAACTACCGGACGACCGGATTTTCGAACAAACTCA
>CALJNJ010000248.1 GCA_937981945.1 uncultured Caulobacterales bacterium
GAGATCCCGCCCGCCGAAAGCGTCGTCGCGGATTCGGTCATGGAGCTTTTATTGCTCGGCTCAGCCTGCGGCGAAGACATAACGATTTCAGCCAGCGGACGGGAAGCTGAAATTGTGGTTGAGGCGCTGAAGCGACTGGTGGAAAACCGGTTTGGGGAAGAGGACTGACATGCGGAGATATTTTGTATTTTCGCTCATCGCCGTCTCAGCCCTTAGCGCTTGCGCCACACAAGATCAGTATTTCACCCCCAAAAGTGAGTATCCGCCGGACCCTTGGGTCAAAGGTTATTCCGATCCCAATGATTGCCTGGGCGGCGAAAAGTTAGCGGCAAAGAAATTTTTTCTGCCGGAATATCCGCGCCGGTCTTATAACACCGGTCGGCAAGGCTGGGTTATCGTCAGGCTGGACGTTTTGGCGGACGGAAATACGGACAATGTGGACGTGGAACGATCAGTGCCGGGCGGTCTGTTTGACCGCGCGGCCGTCGGGGCTGTCCGCGATTGGCAATTTGAACCCCCGGAAGGTGGCCCGTTGCAGGATTGCAGAGTGCTTATTCGCTTCAAATTGGGCGGTGTGAGCTTGGGGTCTTAGCCGAATAAAAGGTTTGATATCACGGACCTTCGCGTTAGAGTCCCTCGAATCTGCGATACGGACAAGCTTTGTTATCGACACTGACACAATATCAGGAATTGATTATCACTGCGAGTATTCTCGCAATGGCAATTGTGGCTGCCTATGCGGCGGCCAGAACTTACCATAGATTTGGCGGCGGAGGGGACCTCTGGAAAGAGCGATACGCCGAGCTTGATCGCCGCGTTTCCAAAATGGATTCTGTCTTTGGGGCCTATCCGGGATTGATCCTGGTATGGGATGAGAAAATCCCGTCGGGCACGGAAAGTTGGGGCCAGCCCAAAGTCTTCGGATCACCCGCCGCTTTGGCCAGTATTCAGCGTTTTGCCGAACCCGGTCGTTCTAAAGATATGGCCACGCGTATTTTGGACGGTCTGGCCGATCTTGACGCGATTGGCGAAAAAGACAGTGAAATGACCTTAAGAAAGCACTTGGATGTGCTGCGCCGCAACGGTGAAGGGTTTTCTATTTCGATTGTTCTGCCCGAAGGCAATGTGATTGAAGCCGATGGCCGATCGGCCGGGCGGCAAGCCGTATTATGGCTCGAAGATGCTTCTATTCGGGGTGAAGACGAGCGGACGGCCATCAGCCGTTTTGAAACCCGCAAGCTTCTGACGCGTGACGATCCCGTTGCCTTTATAGATATGTTGCAGCGCGCACCGTTTCCCATTTGGCGCATGTCGGCCAAAGGCAAACTGGTCTGGGTCAATGAAGCCTATATCGGCGCGGTCGGAGCCGATAATATGGGAACGGTTTTGGAGGAACAAATCCAGATAGACCGGCTCGTCGCCGACGAAGCGCTAAGCGTGCTGAACGCGCAGGCAACCTTGGAAAATGTCCGCAAGATAAATATGGGCGACGAGATGAAATCCATGTTGATTTCCGTCTTTCCCATTTCGGGCGGGGCGGTCGGCATGGCCATTGATGCCTCTGAGACCGAGGGCCTGCGCGATACATTGACCCGCCACATTCGATCTCACGATGAACTTCTCAATAATATGGATGAGGCGATTGTCACATTCGGGCCGGATCAAAATATGACGTTTTACAACACGGCTTTTGCGGATTTGTTTAAGCTGGAACCGCGCTGGTTCAGCACGCGGCCGACCCATTCCGAATGGCTTAATCTGATGCGAGAGAAACAGCGCTTGCCGTTACGGTCTGATTATAAGGAATGGAAGCGTTCTGAACTGGCCCTATACACGGATTGGCCCGATGAAGTTCCGGACGAAATTTGGAGCATGCCCGATGGGACCACATTGCGATTGGCGCGCATGCGGGATCCCCGGGGCGGAATTTCCTTACTGCTATCCGACATCACCAATACGGTTACCCTGCAGAGCCAGTTTAACACACTGATCAATGTTCAGGCGGCGACCCTGGACAAATTGTCTGAGGGGATCGCCGTGTTTGGCGCAGACGGCCGGCTAAAAATATCCAATAAGGCTTTCGCGACCCTTTGGAATTTGGACGAAGCCGATACGGAGCCCGGCAAAAGTTTTGCGAACGTGATCGAAAAATGCCTGCCGCTTTATCATGACAAAGTCTTCTGGAAGGATTTGAAGGCGCGGGCAACGGACCCCAATCCGGAAGTCAGGTTACATGTAGACGGGGAAATCAAACGGTCCGACGATAAGATGTTGACCTGGTTATCCCGGCCCTTGCCGGACGGGGCGACTTTGATCGCGTGGGATGATGTCACCAGCGCCCGCCAAGCTGAGGCCGCCCTAATCGAGCGGGCGGAAGCACTGGAAGCGGCTGATCGTCTCAAATCGGAATTTGTGGGTCATGTGAGCTATCAGCTGCGAACGCCGCTTACGACCATTTCAGGTTATGCGGATTTCCTTCAGAACAATTTGGCAGGCGAGCTTTCGGATAAGCAAAGCGAATATGTCTTCGCCATACAAACAGCCTCTGAGGACCTCAAGAAAACCATTGATGATATCTTGGATATTGCGGCCATAGAGGCTAATGTCCTGGATCTGGATTTGGGCGATGTGGATGTGTTTGAACTGCTCAATAACGCCCTTGATTATGTGGCGACCAAGGCTGAGGATACCCGTAAAAATATCACGATTGATTGCCCCATGGATGTGGGCGTGATCCGCGCTGATGAGCGCCGCCTCAAGCAAGTGGTTTATAATCTTTTGTCAAATGCGCTGCGCTTTACCAAACCCGGCGGCAACATCGTCCTAGGCGCGGCGTCAGAGCCGGGGGGCGGGGTTACCATTTGGGTCCGTGATGATGGTGTCGGCATTCCGTCCGAGCGCCAGCCACAAGTCTTTGAAAGCTTTAAATCCAGCCGCGGCGGCGCCGGTTTGGGTCTGGCATTAGTGCAGCGTTTTGTGGAGCGCCACGGAGGCTGGGTCGAGCTTGAATCAGAAGAAGGGAAGGGGACCCACGTCACCTTTTACATGCCCAAAGAGGCGGCGACGGCAGCCGCGCATCCGGAATTTGAATTCAAGGTCGCTGAGTGATCCGAAAGATTGTGACAGGTTTGTGCGCCGGCCTATTGCTCGCCGGCTGTGATGCGCGAACATCATTGGACGACACACACAGCGCCATTGAAAAACGCTATTCTGACGTTGCCCATCTGGCGCCTGATCAATTGGGCGCGCAAGATGTCTTGCTATTTGATACCCGTTCTCCTGAAGAATTCGCGGTCAGTCATATTGACGGCGCCATTCGATTGGACCCTGACATGTCGCCGGCGGAATTTAAGGAAATCTATGGCGATCAAGCCGCCCATAAAATTTTGGTTTTTTATTGTTCGGTCGGGGAACGCTCATCCGCCATGGCGTCACGAATCGCTTCCGTACACAGCGGCCCGGTCTATAATTTGGAAAAGGGCTTATTTGGCTGGCACAATGACCGGAGACCTCTGGTCTCATCATCCGGCCCGACGGATTTCATCCACCCTTATGACGAAAAATGGGGCACATTAATTGATCGTCAAAAGCAGATAAAATATAATTAGCGCATACCGAAACGGATAACCGCTTCCGTACAAAATCTCACCGTTTTTTCGACAAGTTTCGACGTGAATTTTGTCATATCCAAATTATCAAATGCATGATCGTGATGATCTTGTTCGTCCTTGATAATCTTTTGGACACAATTATGGGCCTCGGGATGGTCAATCTTCAAAAAATCAGATTGATGTTCCAAATGTTGCAGAACAACATTTTCAACCGCGTAAGTCGTCGCCATAATGGCTGACTTTCCCAGCAAACCTGTTGTCACCCCAAGCGCAAATCCGCCCAGGCCTGCAAGATGGTAGCTCATGCATTGGCGAATGCCGGATTGATCCAAAAAGGATTTAAAAATCTGTCGGTGGGATTGTTCGTGTTTTTGAAACTCGTCCAATTGCTCGACCAAACGCGGTGAGCGTAAGTATGAGATCAGTTTCTGACCTCTGTAAATGTTGACCGCACCGTTTTCGCCGGTGTGGTCTACTTTTATCATTTTTTCGGCAGTGGTCTGAGCAGGACGAAGCTTTCGTCCTGCTGTCATAAATTACTGAACTTCCGGTGTTGTGACCGTAATCCCGTCCAGTTCATCCGTCAGTTGGATTTGGCAGGACAGGCGAGACGTTTCTTTAACGTCTTCGGCAAAATCCAGCATGCTTTCTTCCATATCGTCTCTGGCCTTCAGCTTGCTCATCCAGTCAGGGTCCACATAGACATGGCAAGTAGCGCAGGCACAAGCCCCGCCGCAATCGGCATCAATACCGGGGACCATATTTTGAACCGCCGCTTCCATAACGGTTGTACCCACTTTGGCTTCGACTTCGCGTTTATTGCCTTCGTGGTCGACATAAATGACTTTTGGCATTTCTGCTCCTGAATTATTTCCGTTCATACCTAAGTATTTGCAAACAGATTTCAAGAGCTTATGACCTTAGACATGCAGAAGAATCGTCGCATAAATAATGAAGCCCATATGCTGGGTTTCGGGGCAGAACTTGCGCAAAATTTGCGTGCGGGAGACATCTTGGCCATGTCCGGAGATTTAGGCGCGGGTAAAACCACATTGTCGCGCGGAATTGTGCAGGCGATTTGCGGCCAAACCGACGTGCCGTCGCCGACTTATACATTGGTGCAAATCTATGGCGGTCCTGATTTTGATATTCAGCATTGCGATTTGTACAGGCTTAAACATCCGGATGAAATTTATGAATTGGGCATTTTCGATATGATGGAGACCGCCGTTACTTTAATCGAGTGGCCGGAGCGCATGGGTGAATTATTGCCGGTCGATGCAGTTAAAATAGACATTCGGTTTGACGCTGAGGCCCGGGAAATTGATTTTCGCGGACCGGATGATGTGGTCGAAAGACTTTTATCGTGAACCGCGATGCGCAAATCATCGCCTTTTTGGAGACGGCCGGATGGGGCGAAGCTGCGCGGCAGAGTTTTCCGGGCGACGCCTCCAGCCGGTCCTATGAGCGCCTGACTTTAGGCGGGCAAAAAGCAGTTTTGATGAATGCGCCAAAGGGAGCGGAAACGCCGTCAGAGCCTTTGGGCGCAAGCCCTGATATGCGTAAGAAACTGGGCTATAATGCTGTGGCCAGATTGGCGGGGCCCAATCCGGAGGCTTTTTCCGGCATCGCCAATGAGCTGAAAGTCAGAGGGTTTTCGGCCCCCAATGTCATCGCTGCAGATTTGGACTTAGGGCTAATGCTGCTCGAAGATTTTGGGACTGATTTGTTCGCACCCATTTTGCGTGAGGACCCGGCAAAAGAAACGCAGCTCTACCGCGCCGCCGTCGATACGCTCGGCGCTATTTATCGCTCCAGTTTTCCCGCCGACATGCCAAGTTTTGGCAAGGTCTGGCGAGTAAGGGAATATGATGCCTATGCGCTGCAGGCAGAAGCGGACCTGTTCCTCGACTGGTTTGCGCCGGACTTCGGCGAGACTATATCGGGCGCCGCCCGAAGCGAGTGGTATGAGATTTGGAGCGCGCTT
>CALJNJ010000249.1 GCA_937981945.1 uncultured Caulobacterales bacterium
GTTTTCCAAGGGCAAAATCACGCGCCTGACGCTGCCTTTGGGCAAGTTTAGCAGCTCCGGGCCGCGACTCTCAAGCGGCACATCCAAACCGTGATCAGCAAACACAGACGACAAACGTTCAGCGGAACCTTCTGTCCACGACGCAATGACGACGCTTTTGCCTGCTTGTTTTTCTGATTTTATGTATTGCGTGGCCGCATCGAATAAATTGACGCCTTCCGTCTTGCGTTCTGTCGAAAAATTACGCGCCGGCCGTGCGCCGAAATTAATTTTATTTCCGGAATCCGATGAAAATGGCGTGTGCAGTCTAATTCTGTGTTGCCTAAGAACATCACCAAAGTTTTCGGGAGAAATGTAAAGTCTGTCAGGGCTCAATGGGCGATAGACCCCTGACGTCTTGGCAGGATCGCCGGATCCGGTATCGCGAGCGGCGACATGGCTTTGCCGGGCATCGTAAAAATCTTCGATCAGATCTTGGCGTTCGCTGAAGGCCTCTTTGGCAAGGCCGTCAAAAGCTATGGGGCTGCCGGACGGTAGATAATCAAAAACTGTTTCCAAATGATCATAGAAAAGCGGCAGAAAATGCTCTGTTCCCTGTGGCCGTATACCCTCGGAGATAGCGGCATAAATCGGATCTTTGCTGATTCCGCCCCCAAAGGCGCCGACATAATTCTTTCTAAAGCCGGCTATCGTTTGTTCATCAAAGAACACTTCGCTGACAGGCGCCATTTCCAATCGATCAATTTGGCGATTGGTTCTTTGAGTTTCCGGGTCAAAATGACGGATGCTTTCAAGCTCATCTCCGAAAAAATCAAGCCTGACCGGTTCATCAAAAGCCGGTGACCAGACATCGATAAGCCCGCCGCGTATAGCAAAATCTCCAGGCTCCACGACGGTTGATGCACGGCTGTATCCGTTCAGAGCCAAATAAGTTTCAAGGTCTTTGCGATTAATGCTTTGCCCGGTTTTTGCGCTAAAACCCGCTTTTTCAAATATTGCTTTAGGCGGTACTTTTTGAAAGACAGCACTCACTGTCGACACGATAATAATGGGTTTATCCGACTGAGCCCTTGTCATTAAATATAATGCAGCGCTGCGCCGCGCGGCTGCCAATCGACCGGGCGATACGCGGTCAAACGGAAGACAGTCCCAAGCCGGTAAAGATATGGCCGGTATATCAGGCGCAAAAAAGCGGCAGGCTGATAAAAAGGCCGCCGCACGGCTGTCATCGCGGGCCACAAACATGGCGGGCGCAGCCATGCGCTTAACGGCCCGTACAAAATACAAAGAGTCTGCGCCTTCAGGCAAGCCTTCAGCCGACAACTCGGCATCGGGCCCGATATATCGTTGGATTTGCAGCATTAAAATTTGGGGCGATAAGCTCTGATTTTTGCGAGGACAGGCGTGTCAAAATTTGCGGGCACGGTTTGCCGCTCCGTTATCCAATCATAGATATCATGGTCTTTAGCCGTCAGAAGGTTCTCAAAAGCCAGTAATTCCTGATCGGACAACTTTTCGATATTCTCCTTTAGAAAACGCCCGAGCATAATGTCCGCTTCTTTGAACCCGCGATAATTTGCGCGATAAAGCAGGCGTTTTTTGGCGGCTTCGTCCATTTGTACAGGTCTCCGGAAACAGCAATTTGAATTGCGGGTTGCGAACCCATAGTTTCTCGTTCAACTTATGGCAATGCGGCCCGATGTTCTTTTTCCGTTTTTTGCCGATGTGACCACGTTAAACGGGGTTGGGACGCGCGTTCGCGAGTCTTTAGGCCGTGCTATGGGGACAAGGATCAAAGACTTGATCTTAACGCCGCCGTCAAATTTGATCGATCGGAGTTACCGGCCTCATATCGCCGGAGCCCGAAACGGCGAAATCTGTACATTGACCGTCAGTGTGGGCAGTCACAATGCCCCGGCTAATCGTCGACACCCTTATAAAATTCGGGTGTTTGATTCGACCGGGGAAATGACCCTCACATTCTTTCATGCAAGGGCTGATTATTTAAAACGCGTTCTGCCGGAAGGCAGTCAGCGGCTTATTTCAGGGAAAGTCGAGTTTTACGGGCCGAACATTCAAATGACACACCCTGACTATATTCTTGATCCCAAAAACGCGGATGATCTTCCGGTCTATGAATCTCAATATCCATTGACCGCGGGACTGTCTCAAAAAGTAGCTCGTAAAGCCGTTATGCAATCAGTCGAAAAGATACCGAAAATGTCAGAATGGCAGGACCCGAGCTTTCTGGCACGGCAAGATTGGCCAAATTTCGAAACAGCGTTACGGCGCCTTCATTTGCCCGAACATCCGGTGGACATTAAAACCGACGGACCTGCGCGCCAAAGATTAGCCTATGATGAATTCTTGGCCAAGCAATTAGCCATGGCCTTGGTTCGGGAAAACACCCGAAAACAAAAAGGGCGCGCCTTGGATGCCAAGGGAAGCTATGTTGACGACGTTTTAAAAGGGGCCCCTTACAAGCCCACCAACGCGCAGAATAGAGCCGTGTCTGAAATCCTGAGCGATCTTAAATCACCGCACCGAATGTCACGTCTGCTGCATGGTGATGTGGGTTCGGGAAAAACTTTTGTCGCGGCTTTGGTTGCTGCCTATGCCGCTGAAGCCGGCGTTCAAATTGCTCTGATGGCCCCGACTGAAATCCTGGCACGTCAGCACGAAGAAAGCTTAACAGAATTTTTGGAACCGGCGGGTCTGACCGTCAAAGCATTAACAGGCCGGGATAAAGGAAAACCGCGCCAAGCGCTTCTGACCGGGCTGTCAGAGGGTTATATTGATGTCATCATCGGGACCCATGCATTGTTTCAGGATACGGTAGAATTTAAAGATTTGGGACTGGTAATTATTGATGAACAGCACCGATTTGGCGTACATGACCGATTACGCCTCACGCAAAAAGGACTGGCGCCGGACCTTCTCGTGATGACGGCGACTCCTATCCCAAGAACCTTGGCATTGACAGCCTATGGTGATCTCGACATTTCAAAACTTGATGAGAAACCCGCCGGCCGGAAACCCATTGAAACCCGTATACTACCAATGCAGCGACTGGACGACGTGATCGACGCTGTGTCCCGAACCATATCGGCCGGCAATCAAGTGTATTGGGTCTGCCCACTAGTCGAAGACAGCGATCTGATTGATCTGTCTTCAGCCGAAGACCGTTTCAGGTCATTGTCCGCGCATTTTGGGTCGCGTACAGGCTTGGTTCACGGACGACTAAAGCCCGAAGAAAAAGACCGTGTGACCGAACGGTTTAAATCCGGAGACCTCGACATTATGGTGGCGACCACGGTTATCGAAGTCGGGGTAGACGCTCCCAATGCGACAGTCATTGTTATTGAGCATGCAGAAAGGTTCGGTTTGGCTCAGCTTCATCAATTAAGAGGTCGTGTAGGGAGATCTGACAAACCCTCTACCTGCCTACTGCTCTATAAAGGCCCCCTTTCCGTCAACGGGAAAGCCAGGCTTGAAACTATGCGGCAATCGCAAGACGGCTTTTTGATTGCGGAAAAGGATTGGGAACTGCGAGGTTCGGGCGATCTACTGGGATCCCGTCAGAGCGGCCTGCCGGCTTACAGACTGGCTGATCTGGATAAACATCGCGCGCTATTGGAGACGGCTCACAATGATGCTCGCCTGATCGTCGAAACGGACCCGGGGCTGAAATCAAACCGCGGCAAGTCTCTCCGCAATCTTCTTTACCTGTTTGAGCAGGATTGGGGCATTGAGCTCATGAAAGCCGGCTAGCTATTTGCCTTCGGCAAGCTTTTCCAGTTCATCATTCGAAACCATGCCGCCCGAGATAATGAGTTTGGCGCCCTCTTCCGGTGTCATATTTAGAATCTTTAAATCGGAGCGTTTTGAAAACAGCAGAAAACCGGACGTCGGGTTCGGTGTTGTAGGAACGAATACACAGACATGATCTTCGGACAAATGGTCTAATGGCGCGCCTTTGAGCTTTGCGGTGATAAATCCTACGGCCCATAAACCGGGTCTGGGATATTCCAACAAACAAACTTCATTAAAGGCTCGGTCTTCAGATTGAGCGACGGTGCTGACGATTTGTTTGACACCGTTATAAACATTACTGACCAGCGGCACGCGGCCGAGTAAGTTCTCGCCAAATTTCAAAACGCTGTTGCCAATAATGTTTGAGGCCAGAACGCCAAGCATAAAAAGAGCTACGACGGCGACGATGAGCCCGGTGCCCGGTATATTAAATCCGATGAGGTCATGAATATAAGTATTTGGATTCCACGCTCTGGGTAAAATTTCGAGAACCCAATTGTCCATGAACCTGACAAAGCCTGTGATCAACCAAATCGTTGCGCCGATCGGCAATGCGATGACGACGCCGGTAAAGAAACTGTTCCGCATACTACGAAACAAACCCGGTTTGGGTTTTTCAACTGTTTCTTCTTCGGGGATTTCAATTTCAGTCATTGGCTTATTTTCTTAAAAGGGTTAGCACTGCACCGAACCCGGTTTCTAAAATTGATATGGCGAATATGCAGCGTTTTTCAACACAAACATATGGCATTGGCGGCGTAATATTGATGCTTGTGTTTATTTTTGGTGCACTTGTCTACTATCGAAACGACATTTTTCAGTCGATTCAGGATCCGGGCGAACCATTTCAGACCTACACAAAACCGGAAGCGCCAAATTACAACTTGGCTGAGAACTGGATGGATCTGCCGGACTTGGCCGCCGATCCGTTTAATCACCCGGGTGCGGGCGATGTATTTGTTGTCATTCCGGTATTGTTCAAAGGTGGCGATCATTGGAATTTGCCGGTGACTCGAGAGTATCAAATTGACAAATTAAACCGGCTTATACGCCCTAATTATGTTGCCCCATACCGAAGTTCCGGACGGGTATTTGCGCCGTTTTACAGACAGGCCTCGCTCTACACTTATATGACCAATAGAGAGGACGCGCGAAGAGCGCAGGATTTGGCCTATCGCGACGTCAAACGGGCCTTTGAGTTTTTCCTGCAACATTCCCAACCTGAGAGGCCGATTATATTAGCCGGACACGGTCAAGGCGCATCCCATGCGCAACGATTATTACAGGACTTCTTCCAAGGGGATTTGAAAGACCGATTAGCAGCTGCCTATATTATCGATCACCCCCTGCCGATGGAACAATTTGAAGAAGAACTTTCACAAACACCTCCCTGTGAGAGTGAGTCGTCCGTTAATTGCGTTGTCGCATGGGGCGCCTTTTTGCCGGGCGACGGCGCAATCGCGGAGCGTTTTGCCACCCGGCTTAGTTTTTATGAGAACGGTCGGTATAAAACCGTCGATAACAGGCCTCTTTTATGTGTGAATCCGTTACTTTGGACAATGACAGGCGACTACGCCCCCAAGCGTTTACACAAAGGCGGCATGGCTGCCGAAGGCCTCGAACCTGATATAGAAGCTGCGCCGTTAGTTCGTCAGGCCGGCACTCAGTGTCAGGACGGACTGCTCTATGTCGATAAACCGCGCAGCCGGTCACTCAGACGACCCATTCGAATAGGCGGGCAATATCGCACCATGCCGTCAAATTTATTTTTCGAAGACATAAAACAAAATGCCGTCAACAGAGTAGCAGCCTTGAAAATGACCGGTAATTTGCCGGAGCGGGTCGAAAAATTGGATGATTTGGACGTGATTGAGATTATTGAAAGTCCCGTCACTCCTATCAAAGAATAAATAAGATTAGAGCGGGTTTGCTTTCGCCAGATCGTCAAACCGCTTTATGTCACTTAGTAAAGCTTCAAACTTATCCATCGGAATCATATTGGGTCCGTCGGACGGTGCGTTATCCGGATCGGGATGAGTTTCCATAAAGATTGCTGCCACACCAATGGACGCTGCTGCGCGAGCTAAAGGCGGAACAAATTCTCTTTGACCGCCGCTTGTGCCGCCTTGTCCGCCCGGTTGCTGCACCGAATGTGTGGCGTCAAATACAACGGGTCCGCCAAATGACTTCATAATTGGGATGCCCCTGAAATCTGTCACAAGCGTGTTATATCCGAAACTGGCCCCGCGTTCACAGGCCATAACATTAGGATTGCCGGCTTCGACCAATTTGTTCAGGACGTTTTTCATGTCCCAAGGCGCCAAAAACTGTCCCTTTTTGACATTAATAACGCGCCCCGTTTCGGCTGCAGCAACCAACAAATCCGTCTGACGGCACATAAAGGCCGGTATTTGCAGTACGTCCACCACTGATCCGACTTCCTTGGCTTGTTCTGCCGTGTGAATATCTGTGAGGCATGGCAATCCGACTTCTTGCCGGACGGCTTCGAAAATCGGTAATGCTCCCGACAGACCGATTCCGCGCGGTGAATGGATACTGGTTCGATTAGCTTTATCATATGACGATTTATAAATCAGGTTGACCCCTACCCGTTCGGCAATACCTTTTAAGCGGTCAGCGGTCATGAGCGCATGATCGCGACTTTCCATGGCGCAAGGGCCTGCCAAAATAGTGACAGGATGCTCATTTCCGATTTTATACTCGCCGCCCGAAGGCGTTTTTAAGCGAATAGTCGCGTTGATATTCATAGCTCGCTCCGTTACGGGCTTCGGGTAACACAAGTTTGAATAAAAAGCATGGATTTTTGCATATATATAGGTCACATCCTATGACAGATATGTACCAAATATCAGGAGTAATTATGTCTGCCGCATCCGTTCTGGACCTCATCGGGAATACGCCCCTCATTCGGTTAAATGAAGCGTCAAAACTCACCGGCTGTGAGATTTTTGGGAAGGCTGAATTTTTAAACCCCGGCCAATCCGTAAAAGATCGGGCCGCCTTGCAAATTATTCGTGCGGCCGAAGCCTCCGGAGAATTAAAGCCCGGCGGTGTTGTAGTCGAAGGCACAGCCGGCAATACCGGGATTGGACTGGCCATGGTCTGCTCGGCTCTGGGATATCGTTGTAAGATCGTTATGCCTCGAACGCAAAGCCAGGAAAAGAAAGACGCGGTTAAACTCCTCGGCGCTGAATTGGTGGAAGTGGACGCAGTGCCTTATACCAACCCAAATAACTACGTTCATGTATCACAGCGTATGGCCGAAGAATTGGCTGAAACGGAAATCAATGGGGCTATTTGGGCAAACCAATTTGACAATACGGCCAATCGCGACGCTCATATTTTGACGACCGGTCCCGAAATCTTCGAACAAACGGACGGTAAAGTGGACGGCTTTATTTGCGCCGTCGGGTCCGGCGGAACATTAGGCGGCGTTTCAATGGCGCTTAAGAAACTAAAGCCCGAGGTAAAGATAGGCGTGGCAGATCCCATGGGGTCCAAAATGTACAGTTTTTACAAATACGGCGAACTGGAAAGCGAAGGCAATTCCATTACCGAAGGGATCGGGCAAGGCCGTATCACCAAAAACCTGGAAGATATCATTGTCGACAAAGCCTATCAAATCCACGACAAAGAGGCGCTTGAGATTATTTTCTCTCTCAATCAGCTCGAAGGTATTTGCTTGGGAGGCTCGTCAGGAATCAATGTGGCCGGCGCTATTCACATGGCCAAAGACTTGGGTCCGGGTCACACAATCGTGACCATATTGTGTGACTACGGGCAAAGATATCAGTCCAAGATTTACAATCCTGAATTTTTGAAAGAACGCGACTTACCGGTGCCGCCATGGCTGCTCTAAAATTCGCCATTAGCCCTGAACGGCTTCAAGGCAATTTTGAGAACTATAAAATCTTGGATGCAACCTGGTTAATGCCCGGAGCCAAAGATGATTTGGCTAAAGGTGTGATACCGGGAGCCCAATTTTTTGACATTGATGAAATTGCGACACCTCATCCGACATTAAAACATATGCTGCCGGATAAAGATTTATTTGCGCAAGCCTGTTCGGCACTCGGTATTTCGAACACTGATCATGTCGTGTGTTATGACCGTCACGGTGTTTTCTCCGCTCCGAGACTGTGGTGGACGTTTCGCATGTTTGGACATGAAAAAGTCTCGGTCCTGAACGGAGGTCTCCCCGCTTGGATATCCAAAGGGTTTAAAACAGCTGCCTCTCTTGGAGCGCCGTCAAAAAAAGCCCACTATGAAACAGGGCCTTCGCTGTCCGGTGTGATTTCTTACAGTCAATTGATCGATCTTTTGGATAGTAATGAGCAGATCGTCGACGCCCGTCCAACGGGAAGATTTTTGGGAAAAGTACCTGAACCAAGAGCCGGGCTGCGCGGCGGATGTATACCGGGCAGTATCAGCCTGCCCTATGGCGAAATGGTGGAAGACGGGATGTTTAGACCGGCCACAGAACTTGCCGATATTATCGGGTCTTCCGGCATCGACATTAACCGGCCGATCATCACAACATGCGGGTCAGGCATAACAGCGGCAGGCCTGTCATTTATATTTCATAGTTTCGAAGCCAAAAATATTCGCGTATATGACGGGTCTTGGAGTGAATGGGGCGCCTCGGACGCGCCCGTTGAGGTACGACAATGAAATTACCGACGAAATTTGCACATTTGGGTCGGCCTGATCCCAAATTAGGCACAGCTGTCAATCCGGATATTACACGCGCCTCAACCTTGTTATTTGAAAAGGCGGAAGACTTATATCGGCAGGATATTCGCTCCTACGGGCGCCACGGCAGTCAGGTTCATGACGCTGTCGAAGACGCGTTTAATACTTTAGAAAACGGCGCAGGCACGATATTGACCCCCTCAGGTCTTTCGGCCTGCACACTCCCTATTCTGGCAAATGTAAAAGCCGGTGACCATATCCTCATCACAGATTCCATTTACGGACCGACCCGTTATTTTTGTAAAGGTCATTTGGAAAAAATGGGGGTCGAAACTGAGCGATACGACCCCCGTATTGGCGGAGATATCAGCACGCTTATTCGCAACAACACATCCGTTATTGTGTCGGAAAGCCCCGGCTCTCTGACATTTGAAATCCAAGATCTTCCGGCAATTGTCAAAGCGGCAAAAGACAAAGACGTGGTTACAATTGTCGACAATACTTGGTCCGCCGGACTCACTTACAATCCACTTAATCTGGGTGCCGATATTAGTGTCCATGCAGCTACCAAATATATGGGGGGTCACAGCGATATTATGTTTGGCGCCGTGGTTTGCCGCGAAAAATCCATGGCCGAGAAAATCGCCAAGACTCGAAAATATATAGGCATGGCGACATCGCCGGATGATGCTTACCAAATTCTGCGTGGTTTCCGGTCTTTGACGACACGTTTTTGGCATCAGGAACGCTCTGCCTTTGAACTTGCCTCTTGGCTTTCCGGTCAAGATTTCGTCGCGCAAGTTCTTCACCCGGCGTTACCGGATCATCCTGACCATGAAATTTGGAAACGGGACTTTACAGGCGGCGGGTGTTTGTTTGGGGTTGTCTTAAACCCAACATCGGAAGCCAATGTCCTTGGCTTAATCAACGGACTAAAATTGTACGGGATCGGGTTTTCATACGGCGGATATGAGAGTGTGGCAATACATTGCGATCCTCAGCTGAACCGTGAACACGGTCCGAAATTGGACGGTCCGTTAATCCGTTTCGGATGTGGCCTTGAAGACGCTAACGATTTAAAACACGATATAAAACAATCCGCTGACAGGGTTTTTTAATGCAAAAAAGACTGTTTAAGCGCAAAAGATTTTGGCTTTTAGCAGGACTGATTTTACTTTGTGCTTATTTGCTGTCTCTTCGCAGTGTTCAAATCATCTTACAAACAGCTCCGGACACACCGCGTGATCTGCAAGCCTTGCCCGTGATTAAGGCGGAAACAATTGAAGCATGGGAGTCCCAAAAACCAAATATCAGACATCAATTAGAAACCACTTTGTTTGGTCGGTATCCGTCCGAATTAGCTTTAAAACAAATAAACTCAACCAATTATGGTCACCCGTCTGCCAAGATATCATTCTTCAATTTTGAAGTTACCAATCCCGGCCATGATGGGAAACAAATGGGGTTTGTCCTATTGGAGCCCAACACAGGTCCGAGTGATACCTTGTTTCTCATTCAAAAGTTTTGCCCCTATAACAACGTCGTTACCGACGTGGAAATTCCCTTTCCCGTAAATTCTTCGATGGATTGCTCCGGAAACGGTATCGGGAGCAAATTAATGCATTACTTTTTCGGTCGATATATCGTTACGCCACCTTTGACGGATATTTTGAGCAAAGGGTATTCAATCGGCATTCTTCACCCGCCGGAAGTCATTTCAGACCGCGCCGACAGAGCAAATGAAGAACTGTCATCTTGGTTTCCGGGATCAGAGCATCGACCGGGGGCGCTTATGGTGTGGAGCGCCTTGTCTGTCGGTATTGCAGAGCAATTCGACGCAAAATTTGAGAACATCGTAACCTGGGGACATTCCAGATATGGGAAAACCGCGCTGATCGCTGCCGCCTATTCTGACAAAATTGACGGGGTGATTTCCCATCAATCAGGCACCGGAGGCGCGTCATTATTTCGGGACAATCCCGGCGAAACCTTGGGAGATATCTTATCGGGATACCCGCATTGGTTTTCCCCAAACGCCAAACATTTCGTCGGTAACGAAGCTTCCCTTCCCTTTGACCAACATCATCTACTGAGTCTCATAGCTCCCAGACCGCTCATGCTGGGCAATGCCCGCCGGGACGTTTGGTCGGACCCTGAAGGCAGTTTTAGGGCAGCTCAGGCCGCATCATCTGTATGGGATCTTTACGGGCAACACGGCCTGACACAAAAAAAACTAAGTCAATTTGATCCGAAAGACATTGTCAGCTTTTGGATCAGACCCGGGACCCATG
>CALJNJ010000250.1 GCA_937981945.1 uncultured Caulobacterales bacterium
CAATGCGATGGCCGGGTTTACTTCGCCGGTCTTTGCCGCATATGCCACTAAAGCCGCCCAGTTAAACGTCATGCCGAGCCAAACTTGAGGCCACCATGTTATGCGTTTCATAAACGGATAAGCGGCGACCAATGGGATAGAGCATAGGGCAATGAATTGTGCCGTCCGCGGCAAAGCGAGCAAAACTAACAGACCGACAAAACATTGGGCAATAAGCCATATCCAAGCTTGCTTTACGGCAACAGTTCCGGCCGGAATTGGGCGTAAGGCCGTTCGTTCGACTTTGGCGTCTAAATCCCGATCAACAATATCATTGTAAGTGCATCCGGCGCCGCGCATGGCGACAGATCCGATGAAAATTAGGCCGGCCCATTTGAGATCTGCCGGTTCCAAACCATGAGAGAGCGACGCGAAGGCCAGAGCAATCCACCCCGGCAAACATAACAGCCAATATCCGATCGGGCGGTCGAGACGGGAAAGTTGCAAATAGGGAATCCATTTTGCCGGCATGCGATATACCCAATGGTTCTTATCCGCGTCTTTAATGGTTTGGGTCATAAGCTCGTTTTATTCTGCTTCGCAAATATAACAAGTGACGTTAAGAAGACGCCATGCGGGAAAACTACACACTGACTCGACTGTTTTTGGATATGGAGCTCGCCGAAGGGCGTTCGGCAGACTTGTCCAAAGAACAAGCCCATTATTTGGCCAATGTGCTGCGCAGGGCCGAAGGCAGTGAATTGCGGGTTTTCAACGGCAAAGCCGGTGAATGGCGCGCGGTCGTAACGGATATTTCCCGAAAGTCTGCGACCCTCGAGGTTAAAACCCAATTGCGCGCGCCCAAAGCCTGCCCGGATATTTGGCTGTGTTTTGCGCCGGTCAAAAAACATCGCAATGCTTTTATTCTTGAGAAAGCGACCGAGCTGGGCGTCGCAGTCCTGCAGCCGGTTATCACGGCGCGAACTCAGCACGGAAAACTGCGCTTGGATAAAATGCGCGGCCAAATTATCGAAGCCGCTGAGCAGACAGAACGGCTTGATCTGCCGATTTTGCAAGAGACAACAAATCTTGAAAAAATGATCGCTGAATGGCCCCAAGACAGAATATTGTTATTCGCGGATGAGGGCGGCGATGCCGCGCCCGCCTTGCCCGTCCTAAACGATATCTCAGCTCCGGCCGCTCTTTTAGTCGGACCTGAAGGCGGCTTTACGGATAAAGAGCGCGGCCTTTTGCGGGAGCAGTCTTTCGTAAAACCGGTATCGCTTGGTCCGCGCATCCTCCGGGCCGATACGGCCGCCTTATCTCTGCTGACTTTATGGCAGGCAACACAAGGGGATTGGCGTTGACCGTAAATTTGGACATGCAAAAATCCCGGTCGCGAATTCAGGCCAAGCAAGTGCGCGCCAAGGCTTATGACCCGGCGGCGCCTTTCGAACTGATCAGGCATTTTCCGGCGCCGGATTTCAAAGACTTTGTTGTGGGCGGGTTTTGGCCGATCCAAAGCGAGCTCGATCTTCGCCCTCTGATGTCGGCGCTTGAAGCTATGGGGCATAAACTGGCTTTGCCGTGCACACCGCGCCCCGGCAATCCGCTAACCTTTAGGGCCTGGTCAACATCGGACGCGCTTAAAAAAGGACCTCACAACACGCGCGAGCCTTTTGCAGACAAAGAAGAATTATTCCCCGATTTAGTGTTCGTCCCGCTCCTGGCCTTTACGGAGCGGGGGGAGCGTTTGGGGTATGGAGGCGGATTTTATGATCGTACGCTTGCCAAATTGCGGGCGCGTAAAAAGGTTTTTGCTTGCGGAGTCGCTTACGCCGCGCAACAAGCAGATCATCTGCCTGTAGGGCCTCATGATGCGCCTTTATCGGGCATGCTAACGGAAAAAGAATTTAGAAAGTTTCCATGAAAGTTTTATTTTTAGGAGATGTTGTCGGCAAGGCCGGCCGTAAAGCCATCGCGGCCTATTTGCCGAGCCTACGAAAAGAGTTGGAGCTGGACGCCGTCATTTGTAACGCCGAAAACATGGCGGGCGGCTTTGGGATTACACCGGCGACCTGCCGGGAGCTTTACGATTCCGGTGTCGACATTATCACTTTGGGAAATCACAGTTTTGACAATCCGCAGGGTATTTCTGCGATCGAAAATGACGAGAGAATTTTGCGCCCGGTCAATTACCCCAAAGGCACGGTTCCCGGCCGCGGCGTCGGCCTTTACGAAATTGGTAATCACCGCATCATGGTTATAAACGTATTGGGCCGGGTTTTTATGGATTCGCTGGATGATCCGTTTGCAGCCGTCGGCAAAGAAATCGACTCCGCGCCCCTGGGCGAAGTTGCCGACTTCATCATGGTGGATATTCACGCTGAAGCCACATCTGAAAAACAAGGCATGGGATATTTTTGCGACGGACGCGCCTCACTCGTTGCAGGGACGCACACGCATACGCCGACTGCGGATACAAGGATATTGCCCCAAGGCACCGGCTTTCAGACGGATGCGGGAATGTGCGGAGATTATAACTCCATTATCGGCATGGATGTTGAGGAGCCGCTTCACCGCTTTACCAAACGATTGCGTTCAGCCCGTTTCGAACCGGCTTCGGGCGAGGGAACACTCTCAGGCGTTTACGCAGAAACCGGCGCAGACGGACTCGCCGTTGACGTCCGGCCCATTCGCCGCGGCGGGTTTTTGAGCGAGGCGTAAATTGGTAGGTTTTTTCAGTCGTTTTTTTGGAAAAGGTTCGAACAAAGCCAAAGCCCAACCGGCAGAAGTTCAGAAAGATATTCTTCAAAACGCCAAAGAAAAGTTTGGATTTGAATGTATTAAGGTGCACGGAAAAGATGCCTGGTCAGAATGGCAGAAAATCAGAAGTGAGGGCGAATTTTATCCGGTGATTTTGGGGCCCGAGTCTGAAATTGAATATTTGTCTGACAATTTCGAATATCAGGATGTCTCGGATCTTTCGGGCGTTGATGACTTAGTTTTCCCGGATTTGTATCTTGAAGAACTCAAAGTCGAAGCTGCCGCATATGACGACTCAGAGGACCCGTATAGTTTTGATCTCGAAGAGGCCGTTGAGTCACAATTAGCAGACTGGACTGATGAAGCGTTTACTGACGGTCCGCCGGTAACAGAGCCAATTGTCGTTCAAAATTATAGCGGAAAGTACCACAAAGAGGTCTATTTGGCCAAAATCAAAACAGATGATTGGACGACCATTCCGGCTTTATTGCGCTTTGGCGGTTTCAATGCTTGTCCGGGCAATGAATGGCATGCCAGCGCCATTCGTCATTGGCGTGAAAAATACCAAGTTGAGCTGGTGAGCCTGACCCATGACATATTAGAATTACGGGCCGGAAAACGACCGCAAACCAAGGAAGATGCGGTCCGTCTTTCTATGGAACAGTATTTTTATTGCTCCGATATTGTTTCTCAGGGCGTTGATGATCCCAACAATCTGGCTAAAATCCTAATGGCGCAAGATTTCTGGTATTTTTGGTGGGATTAATTTTAAGCCGCGTTGACCCCCTTGCCCCGCGCGGTCTCATTGCCTAAATACACGCCAAATAAGTAACAAAATAGGGATTCCTCATGGCAGGTCACTCCAAATGGGCCAATATCCAGCACCGTAAAGGTCGTCAGGATAAGGCCCGCTCTAAGCTATTCTCAAAATTGTCCAAAGATATTGCTATTGCCGCAAAAATGGGCGGCGGGGATCCGGACATGAATCCGCGTCTGCGTTTGGCAATTAACAATGCCAAAGGGCAGTCTATGCCCAAAGACAATATTCAGCGCGCCATCGACAAAGGTGCCGGCGGTGACGGAGCCGATTACGAAGAGCTGCGCTATGAAGGTTTCGGTCCTTCCGGGATCGGCTTTATCGTCGAATGTTCAACGGACAATACGAATAGATCAGCAATGGAAGTGCGGACGGCATTTTCCAAAAACGGCGGCAATATGGGCGAGACCGGTTCCGTGGCCTTTATGTTCGATCAAGTGGGCAAGATTGAATATGATCTGGCCAAGGCCGATGAAGACACCATGATGGAAGCGGCCATTGAAGCCGGCGCCGATGATGTGGAACATGACGAGCCTGCCGATGATCAATGGGCGGAATATGAACCGGTTCATACCGTCTATACGATGCGGGATGATTTGGGCGCCGTTGCGGCAGAGCTTGAGAAAACATTCGGCGAAGCCAAATCCGTCAATTTGATCTGGAAACCGCAAAACGAAATCGCCGCCCCAGACAAAGCGTCGACAATTGTAAAATTAGTCGAAGCGCTGGAAGACTTAGACGACGTTCAAAATGTCTACCATAATTTTGAAATGTCCGAAGACGCCATGGCGGCGTTGGAGGATTAAAAATAAAAGACGCTGCGGCGTGGGGGACACCGCAGCGCGAGGAGTGAGCCGGGAGAGATCGGCTCGAGGGGACTCTTTTAGGCTTGATCTTGCTTGGCTGACAGATCGCTGATCATGTCGCCGACGCGGTCTGCCAGTTGACCGATATTATATTCAATATTATCCGCCGTTACGGCTCCGATGACGTCACCGGTGTAAGCGTTGACCAGTAAAGCTTTTGCTTTCGCTTCACTCCAACTTTCGCAACCGTCACGCACGGTCAGGCCTGTTTCATGTAAGGCTTTTTTGCCAAAACCGGCCCAACCGGCGTCCGGCCCCACGCCGTATATCAGAACATATTCAATGCCTTCCGCGGCTGCCGTCAGACGAATTTCATCAATTTTATTGTCAGTGTCCTGACCCTGAAACGGGATTTCAGGGATGTATTTGATATAGTTGGCGGCGCCGAGCTGAATAATTTCGTGATCCGTCCGGCGATCCAAAAAATTCCAATCAACGGTTTCCGTATAAGGCGTTTCAATTAAGCGGCCGCCATCGACACGGGCCACGGCGATCGTCGCCTTATCGGATAGAATTGGCGTGACAATCTCTTCAAATTCGACAGGATTTGTTTCAAAAAGTTGAAAGTCTCCAAATCCGGCTTCCAGCGGATCCTCCGGGGATAGAGCTCCCGCTGATCCGGCCACGGACAGGGCCAATAGTGTGCTCGCAAAAAACTTTTTAATAAGTGCCTCCTTCAAATTTGCAGCGTTTGTTTCCATGCTGTTGTTATGACGAAGCAAAAGGGCGGAAAGAGGGGAGCCATAAGGAATTTTCAAGGCCATTTAACGGGGAATGCGGCAGGAATAAGTCTGCTGGCTGAAATAAGACCGCGATTATGACTTATTGCAGGCGTCTCGCGGCGCTCGATAATAAAAGACGCGAGTAAAGTTTGTGAAAAGGCATTAAAGCATGAAACACAAAAGGGGCGACTTTTTCAGCTTTGTGCAAATAGTCCACCGGAACAACCGCAGACCCAAAGTAAAGACAAGTGCCGGTGCTCGTGGCCTGCACCATAAACCAGGACCGGGTTCTTTTTTGGTAATCGCACATTAAAAGCTGATCGTGGGTTCTGTTTTCCACCGTCCAAGCCGCAAATTTTTCAGACTTTCCCGCGAGCATATTGTCCAGCTGTTTTGCATCTGACGGTTTGTTGAGGGCGATATTTAAAATAAACCGCTCTATGCCGAACAACCGGCCTTGGTAAAAGCACCGTACAAAAGTTTCTAAATCGATGTCGCCGGGCAATTCCGCAAAATAGCAATCCGTGTAGTGCCCGGGTTTGCCGCTATAGGTCTGGAGTAATGCGTCCTTGGGTAAGGCTGATTTTAGGATCTGTGCCATGAGTTGAATGTGGCACGCGACACCCAATGATCAATGCGGCGAATAGAAGCCTTGCATTTTTACGGGTTCACAAAGACCGCCGCCCGTTCAATGATGCGGTGAGGAATTTCGCTATGATGAATTTCGAAAATTGGACAAAAATTATGCAAGCCTATGGGTTTGCGTCCGGCCGCAATGTTTGCGAAGAACTGATCGCTGCCCATCAATCTAAAGGACGGCATTACCACACGGACGAACATATTTCAGCTTGCCTTAGGCATTTGGAAAAAGTTCGCCATGATGTCACTGACTGGAAATCCTTGGCGCTGGCGTTCTGGTTTCATGACGCGGTCTACAAACCGTTTTCATCAACAAATGAACGGGACAGCGCGGATTGGGCCATCAGGTTTTTAAAAGCTAATCAAGCTTCAGCTGATCAAATCACCCGAATCGATGAGCTGATTATGGCGACCTGCCATAACGGCGAAGCTTCGGATCATGATATGCAAATCCTTATCGATATTGATTTGTCGATTTTGGGCGCTCGGCCCGAAGTCTATAATGTTTACGAAGTGAATATTCGGAAAGAATATAAGCGTGTTCCGGGATTTATTTTCAAATCCAACAGGAAAAAAATCCTGCACAGCTTTTTGGCAAAGCCCAGGATTTACGGCACGGATTATTTTTTTGAAAAACTGGAAACGACAGCGCGGGAAAATCTCCGCCGCGCCGCCGCGAATTTATAGTCTAAGATACCGGCAGAACAACTTTGTCGATAACGTGGACGACGCCATTAGAGGCGTCGAGATCCGTCGCGACGATTTTAGCTGCATTGCGGTTTTCATCAATCAGGTAAGGCGCCCCGTCGATAATTTGAGCGGACAAGCTGCCGCCATTGACGGTTTTAATTGTATAGACGCCGCCATTACTTTGGATGGCTGACACCAGGTCAGCTGCTTTTACTTCGCCCGCGACCACATGATAGGTCAGAACGCTCTGAAGCTGAGATTTATTTTCCGGTTTTAGCAATGTCGGTACTGTTCCGTCCGGCAAATTGTCAAAAGCCATATTGGTCGGTGCGAACACGGTAAACGGCCCGTCACCACCGAGTGTATCAACCAGATCTGCAGCTTTGACAGCCGCGACCAAGGTTGTGAAGTCGGCATTACCGGCGGCCAATGACACAATGTCAGTTTGGCTCATGGCGGCTTCTGAATGGTGAGATTTAGTCTTGTCGCAATTCCCGGCGAATGCAGGGCCAAAGCTGACAGCAGTAAAGGCAAGCGCCGAAACGGCGATTTTTGATATAGTTTTCATGAGTTGTCTCCTCAGTTTGGAAAGTTCGAGTTATCGAAAGTGCACTTCCAACTGTGTCTACGGAGACGGAAATGAGACGGATTGGAAAAGGGGAATTAAAGTTTTGTAATGGGGTGGGAGCCGGCTTAATCGCCGGCGCCCGGGGAGCTGTTATTCAGCTTCTTTTTTGACCGGCATTAGAATCTGATCAATGCCGTGGATAACGCCGTTATCGGCTTTCATATCCGCTTGGCTGACACGAGCCGTGCCGCCATTGGCGTCGATGAGATAAACATCGCCATCTGCTAAAACAACTTTCAGAACGCTGCCGTTGAGCGTTTCGGTTTTATAATAACCGTCATTGGCTTCGACCAATTCAATCAATTCGGCCGCGCTCACGGATCCGCGAATGACATGATAAGCCAGTAATCCGGCGAGCTTATCTTTGTTTTGAGTTTCCAAAAGGGCGTTGAGTTTTCCTTCCGGTAAGGCTGCGAATGCAGAATTGCCGGGCGCGAAGACCGTGTAAGGTCCCGGACCGTCCAGAAGATCATCCAGTTCGGCTGCCTCAATCGCGGTTCCCAAGGTTGAATAATCTTCGGAACCGCTTGCAAGTTTGGCGATAGTGGGCATTTTTTCTGCCCGCATCTCTTCGCCTTTGGCCTGATCCGGCATGCCGGGGTCACTCGGCATTTGAGCCTGCGATTGTATCGGTGTAGCGGCGGGAACATCGGCGGGCATTTGCTCAATAACCGGTTCCGGGATCTGATCGGTTACGGGCGCCGCGTCGGCGGGCATCTGGCCGGGTTGTTCTTCGGCAGGCTGAGTGGTCTGCGCATAAGCGTAAGCCGCAGCCCCCAGCGCGGTCAAAGTGACGGCGGTTTTTAAGAGTTTAAGCATTGTTGTCTCCTCGGTTTTTATGAGGCGGTTTTCCCTCCGCCTCTTAAGGGCGGACATCCGAAGATGCCCTTTTATGTCTCACAAATGTGAGCCTTGGACCGGCTTGCTTTATCCCCCATGATAAGGGGCCGGAATTTTGGTAGCTGTTAAAATCCCTCCGCTACTAAATCTTGATATGATTTATCCTTGAGCTCTTGTAGGGCGGACTCGACGTCAAAAGTGAGTTTTGACACGGCGTCCATGCGGCCCTTTTCTTCTAATTTTTGCCGCTTGGAACTTGAACCTGTTCGGGTCGCTGATCCGGAATTTTCGGAATAAGACGTCGCTGTCGCATAAGGGTAACCGTTTCGCACATCGATCAGCACGGCCGAGGCGATTGTATCCACTTCGACATTTCGCGATGGAATTAGAAACAGTCCCAGGACTGTCGCGTCCGTAAATTGCAAGCCGTTGCTTTTGCGGCTGTCCGTATCCGTGACTTCATAAACAAGCACATAATCCAAATGCTGCCGGGCGGCGCCTTTACGAATATGGCTGACAACATCCTGCACATCCGGTCCGCTGCTTTTGGACACCATGGACGCGATAAAAGGAGACACCGGAATAATTTCGCCGTAGCGGTCCCCTTGGCGTTCCAGCATGTCCCCCCACAGGGCGGCCTCATCAGCGGGAATGTTCATTAATTGCGATGGCTTAAACCCGGCATCGCTCCCAATTCTGGCCAAACCGATACGAGCAGGGAATCTCAGATCAGGCTCAACATTGGCGATTTCAAATATTTCAGCGCTGATTTCGGAAACCGGGGCGTAAGCAGGGCTTTCACTATAACGGTTTAAATAATCAGCTCCTGATGTGGCTTGTATTGTGTGCGAGCAGCCGGTCAAAATCAGGCCCGCGCTCAAACTCATCAAAATCTTTTTCATCTGTCCCTCCTTAAAAGAGAGTCGCGTCTCCCCCGATGGGGCTTGAGGGAGACGCAATGACCCCCGTCCGAGTCGTTAAGCGGGGCATAAGGCCAAAACCCGGCTGAATTCGGGCGAAATTAAGGCAATTATGGTTAATCGCCTTTAACCCTTTATTGTTGGACAAAATTTCATGTTCCTGTAATGTTCTGCCCTATGAACGGGATTCGAATATTGGGCTTGGACCCCAGCTTGGTCGCTTGCGGGTGGGGCGTAGTGGATATTGAAGGCACAAAACTGCGCCATGTGGCACACGGTGTCATTCGTCCGAACACCAAGGCTGCGCTTCCATTGCGGCTGAGGGAATTACATGAGGCCATAACGGATGTGATTAGAATTCATGATCCCAATGAGGCTGCCGTAGAAGAAGCATTCATGAAAAATAATCCGTCCAGCGCGCTCAAATTAGGGCACGCTCGCGCCATATGTCTCTTGGCCCCAAGCTTGGCAGGATTGGGTATTGGGGAATATTCGCCGCGCTCTGTGAAAAAATCCGTCGTCGGAACCGGCGCCGCGGACAAATCCCAAGTTGCTCATATGATGAATGTATTGATGCCGGGATGCGGCGTGAAGGGTGGTGACGCAGCGGATGCGCTGGCGATTGCCATTTGTCACGGACACCGGCTCAATGCGGCGGGCTCAGGCTATAGGATAAGCGCATGATCGGTATGCTGACAGGCACATGCTTGGTTTCAGGCAGCGGCGAAGCCATTATCGATGTGAACGGTGTTGGATATTTGGTTCAGTGCGGGTCGCGTACATTGGGCGCATTTGGTATCGGCGAAACCGTTTGTCTTCATGTGGAGACCCATGTGCGGGAACAGGCCATCACCTTATTTGGATTTCACAGTGAAGAAGAACGGGCATGGTTTGTGCGCCTGCAAAGCGTTCAGGGCGTCGGCCCCAAAGCCGCTTTAGCCATTTTAGATATTCTGACGCCCGGCGAAATTTTGAGCGCAGCCAGTCTCGAGGATAAAACCACATTTGCACGGGCAAGCGGCGTCGGTCCGAAACTGGCTGCCCGTATCGCGACGGAACTCTCCGGTAAACCGCCGCCGGCAGGCCGGGGCATTGGCGGCGCATTTACGGCGCCGTCCGCCGGGAAACAAAGCGAGGCTGCGCGGGCCGAAGGATTATCGGATATGCGCCTGCGTAATGACGCTGTCTCCGCGCTGGTCAATTTAGGAATTGGGCAACCGGATGCCTTGCGGGCCGTGGCGAGCGCCTATAACACATTTAGCGATGATCCCGATCTTGATGATCTGATCAAAGTAGCGTTGAAGGAATTAAGCGGCTGACCGAAGATCGTATCATATCAGCAGACGGACAAGTCGGTGACGGACGGGACCGCGCGCTTCGGCCACTGACCTTCGCTGATTTCGTCGGACAACAGGACGCGATCGCCAATTTAAAAGTTTTTGTTGAGGCGGCGGCGCGCCGCGCAGAACCGCTGGATCATTTATTGTTGTCCGGTCCGCCGGGTCTGGGGAAGACGACCTTGTCGCAAATCGTAGCCCGAGAACTGGGCGTCAACTTCCGCGCGACATCAGGCCCGATTATTTCCAAAGCCGGGGATTTAGCAGCGCTCCTGACCAATTTAGAACCAAGGGATGTATTGTTCATAGATGAAATCCACCGGCTGAGCCCGACTGTTGAAGAAGTGCTGTACCCTGCCATGGAAGATTTTGAACTTGATCTTATTATCGGTGAGGGCCCGGCTGCCCGTTCTATAAAAATAGATCTGGCGCCGTTCACATTAATCGGCGCGACAACCAGGGCCGGACTTTTGGCCACGCCGCTCCGGGACCGATTTGGCATCCCTGTTCGACTGGAGTTTTATTCGCCGGATGAACTGGCCAAAATTGTTCTTAAAAATG
>CALJNJ010000251.1 GCA_937981945.1 uncultured Caulobacterales bacterium
GGGTTGAAACAAATATAAGTGACGGCTTCATCATAACCTCCGTCCGGAACGTAATTGCAATCGTCAAAGGACGCCGGTTTCGAGCTCGCATTGGAAAAGGCGAGATCATTTGTTTCGTCAAATGTCAGGGCGGCCCCGTCATTCAGGGCGAAGCTGACCACGCCGGTCTCCGGGCCGGCATCGTCAATATCGCCATTGTAAAAGGCCACTTCCGCCGGCATCACATCGATCAGAACAATACTGTCCGGATCCGTGTCGCCTGCGCCCGTATTATCAATGGAAAACGTATAGAGGACGTCTTCGCCCGGTATGGAATAAATCCCTTCATTATCGGGATCATAAACGGCCATGGATTTACTGCCGCTGAGACGGGTCGGCAGTCCGAAACTATTGGTTGCCGTGACGGGCACGGTCACTTGATCAGACTCCGTTGAGGCCGTGTTATCAATCGTGCCGCCGCTAAAATCTTCCGGCGCAATGATATAAGTACCGATTAATTGACAGGTCGCGCCCGGCGCCAAACTGGCGCAAGTATTGGAGGACGGCGAAATCAACGGATCTTCGACCAAAACGCCCGATTGGGTTATGGTCCCGTCATTGGTGACAGTAATCGTATAGGTGAGCTCGTCGCCGGCGGTTGCGTCGCCGCTATTGTCAATGTCATTGAGAACGGGATCCGGCTTTACGGCGGCTAGGCCCGCAAAAGCGACATCGTCATTAGTAATGGAACAAGTGGCGCGGGCGCCCTGAAAGAGCGTCACGCTGCCGGCATCCGCTGCTGTGTTGTTCATGGTGCCGACGTCACACGACCAATTGCCTTCGGCATATTCCCGCGACAATAATTCCGTCAGGTCATAGGTTCCCGCTTGAATGGGTTGAAGCCGGTCAGATGTATAAACAGTCTGTGTTCCGGTTGTCTGTCCGCCGTCAAAGGAAAGCGCGCCGGCCGAGGTTTGAATATCGAAGAAGCTTACCGGTTTGTTGACGGGTTCCGCTTCGTCATTAATCACGGTTTTCAAAATTTGAATGGAGGTGGTCAGCGGGATCGTGACCCGATTGGAATAGGCACATTTGGGACCGCTGATGACCGTAGGCAAGCCCTCTCCGGATTTTTTGGAATTATATCCGATAATGAACCTAAATCCCGGATTGTCATCAATTTGGCCGTCGCCGTCGCCGTCACAGGGAACGTTTTCGGCGTCCACAATAACCACGGGCGAAACGGCGCCGGTGGCTTCGGCGTCGCCTTTATCGGCTTCCCCGTCTAAATCCAGAAAAGGATCATCGCCGCCGACACGCCAGTCAGAGAAAAAGCCCTGTAGAAAGACAATGTCGTCATCGGAAACCAAGCCAAGCATGATATCATACCGACTGCTGGCATTTTGGGTATAGGTCACATTATAGCGCAATGTGGCTGTATCAGTCGCGGCGTTGCACTGTTCAGCCAGTGAAAAGGTTTGATCGGCGATTGCCACGATATTGGCATCATTGGCTGTACAATTGGGGGCATTATACGGCACTTGCGCAGCCGCCAAGGCTGATACGCTGCCGAGCGCCCCTGCAAGTAGAGATCTGAACCAATGCGCCGTCATTCGGCCCCACATGTTGCCATTTTTGACAGTCATGAGTATCGAAAGAAAGCGTTAAGAATTAATCACTTAAAGGCGAATTATCGTTAACACAATTTAAATGTGATTATTCAAGTAAAAGCGTGCTTGAAGCGCCTGTTTCAGCCAGTCGGGCCAAGCGCTTTTTACCGTCCTCTACAATCACTCGAATTTCCTTGGAATTTTCCGTCGCCAATTGGCGCATTTCAGCGATGATATCTTGGCTGCGCTCCTGATAAGAGACGACCGCATCGAGCAGCTTTTTGACGGAGGCAGCGGAGACGGTCGGACCATAGCCGGCGCGAACGGCGGCTTCCTGTACTTTGTCACCGACTTCGGCCAAGACTTCCAGACTGTCATTGACGCCTTTTTTCATGGCTTCCAATGTTTGTGTGCTTTCGTGCAGTCCGTGCATGCCTGTCAGCGTGGCCGATAAAGCGGTCAAAACCACTTCATTAGTGCTGAAGAAGGATATGCTCTGGGCGTAAACCCGCTCTTTGGCGTTTTTCGTCTGCACAAGCCGCGCCATGACAACTTCGGATGTATTATAGCCGACCGTCAAATTGTCGGATAAATCTTTGGCGATTTGATAGCGCTTATCGGCGGTTTGCAGATTGCGAAGTTTCTCATCCCGGTCCAGTTCCAGCTCAGCGCGGGCAGTTTTATCCTCCCCGGTGAACGCATCGACGGCGGAGACGGCGGCGGTCACTTCGTTTTTGGCGTTTTCCAGTTCGGCTTGTGATTTTTGCAGAACGTCAAAAGATAAGACTTCGGCGTTTTTCATGGCGCCGCGAAAATCCATATAGGCTTCCAGAACTAATTGCTCACGCTCAATTTGATCTGACGTCTCTTCGGTAACGTCTTTGTAAAGGCCTTTGATTTTTTCAAACCTGTCGGAAATTGTCCCGCGGCGCATTTTCATCCAGACATTGGACAGTTTTTCCATGGTCCCGATTTTGCCGTCTGCATATTGCTCGACCAGA
>CALJNJ010000252.1 GCA_937981945.1 uncultured Caulobacterales bacterium
TTGGACGCCGAAGATGTCGGACATAATGAACTGGGTTCGGGTTTGCTGGATACTGAGATTTTTTGGATCAATTTAGAGCGCCAGAAACATCGCCGAAAAATAGAAAAGCTCATTCACAAATACCCCCATTATCGTCCCGTGATGGAATATTGGTGCCGTCTGGCAAAGGAGCAATATTTCACCGGCAAAGAAACGCCTGTGGAAATCATCAAAAGATTGCCCATTGATAACGGCATATTATTTGAGATCAGAATAGACAAAGATGATGCGCGCCGAATTTTGTCCAAAAAATTAAAACCCTTAGGCGATATGGCTTGGCCTGATGCTTTCAATTCTGCTTTGCGCGAAGCCGTCAATATGCTGGGCGGACGCGATCCTCAGACCGTCCTTTTAACCGGCGGTGCCTCCCGATTGCCGCTGATAGCCCCGGCGTGTGCCAAAGCGTTTCCGGATGCCCGCGTGGTGCAGGGGGCGGAACCTGAATTTGCAATCGCCAGAGGCTTAGCGTGGCTTGGTCGTTTTGAATATATGCATGACAGTTTCAAAACTTCAGTTGGCGATCTTCTCAAAGAGGGCGGCCCCGTTCACAAAAAAGCTCAGAAGGCCTCACTTGAGCTGGGCGAGCGTCTGTCACCGGTACTGGTCGATGCGATCACTGAGAATTGCCTCGTCCCTGCCTTTGCGGAATGGCGGAGAGGGCGGGTCGAAAAAATAGACGACATTCAGCCTCTGCTTGAAGCGAAAATCAGAGATTGGCTTGAAAGCCCGGATTGCGGGCGGGAATTGCGTCCTGTGATTGATGATTGGTTCGCCGGTTTGCAGCGCGAAATCGAAAAAGATACGGATCCTGTTTGCCGGGATCATGGATTTCCCGCCATGGTTTTGTCTTTGGATGACAGCCGGGAAATCAGCGATTACTTGGAAGGTATGAGTGTTTCTGCCCCCAAAGTTGCCGGCCTGGAAGCCGACACAGCCTTAGTTGGGGCTACCCTATCGGGCCTCGTCATCGGGACGTTGATTGCCAAGGCCAGTCCGCTTATCGCAGCCCCCGGCGGCCTGTTGATCGCAGGTGTTATCGCGGGCGGCGGGTTCTTGTTCGGAAAGAAGGCCCTTAAAAATACGTTCAACAAATCTAATGTTCCGGCAGCTGCTCGCCAATTGGTCACAGACGGCCGGATTAAACGGGCGGCAAAGAAACAGCGGCCTGAAATGATACGAGCTGTCAACGACGCTTGGCGCGAGGCCGCGACTGAAAAATTTGCGTCTGAACTGATCGCGACCTTAAACTCAGCTTTGTCACAGCGTGCTGATGACAGGGCAGTTTTGTTCCTGATATAGAACAACTATGAAGGATCGGTTTTTCTATCCGCTTATGGCGTTGGCAGTTATCGGAATGATTTTCGCAGCGCTGACCTTTGGTGAAAAGGCCCCGACGGCCGATCCAATGGACGGCTATAAAGTGTCAGGAACATCCCTTCAGGGATTAGTGGCTTCTCCGGGGACGACGATGAGTTTCGCCGGGGATAAAACAAACCCGATAGCTTACGCCGTCTTGGGCGCGGATTTTAAAGCCAATGAGCAAAAATCACCCGGCGTTTTTACCTTGATGGCGCCGCAATATTCCAAAGCTTACGCCGGCAAAAAACTACGTCTGACGGTTAGGGCGCGCGCTGGTAAAACCAAACCCAGCCGTCAATTTTTTATGGCCTTTTTCGCGTTTACGGAGGGCCGAAAAGGTTGGCAAAAATTCGAACCCACAGCTGAATTTCAAGACTTTGAGGTCATTACGAAATTAGGGGCCTATAATGCCGAGCAGCCGGAAATATATTTTGCGGTCTGGCCCGATTCATCAGGCGATGGCCGAACGCTGGAAGTTGAGTCTTTTGAAGTTGAAATTATCGAGTGATCCGGCTGACCCGAACGGCTTCGGCGGCCATGCACATCACATGGTAAAACGTACTCACCGGAATTGTTTTGGCGATGGGATTCAAATCCGTGTCTAATTGATCATTCCAAGATCCGTCATCATTCAGGTAATATTGAAACAAGCCTTCAATAGCGGCAGCGGCCATATCGGCGCTTCCGGAAAATCCGCGTTCTGTTTGCGCCAAATGAGACTTAACCACTTCGGTTTGCACCCACAGTCTTTTTGTGCCGCGCCGAACATTTCCGGTCAGGCCTTCTTCATCATTGAGGAAGTCTTTCTGACCCTTAAAAGCGCGGTCATATAACTTGCCGGCATAAGATCCCGTATCCGTGCCGCTATAGCGTTCATATTGACCCAATAGCCAAACCCATTCGACGCCGTGGCCCGGCTCAACACTATTGCCTTTAGGCGCGTCAGCATAGCGCCAGTCCTCAGTGAAATATTCGCGGATGATATGGTGATTGGGATCAAAAATTTTGGACTTGAACAGTTCAAAAACTTTGCCTGGCCAAGCGAGCCATTTCTTATCGCCCGTCAGGTCATAATAGGCCATGCCGGCTTCAAGTAAGTGCATGTGCGGATTTTGCCGTCTTGGTAGCGCGGGGGGAACACCTTCCGACCAACCACCCGTCGTAGATGACATGCTTGTTTTGATAAAATCGACAATCTCAGATGCGATTGTTTCGCCGCGCTCTCCGACATTGGCGCAGGCCAGCAAATAAAACGCGTGATCATAGAGGTCCCGGCGGGCGTCATGAACCGTGCAATTGGGTTCTAAAAGATGGACAAAGCCGGGCTTTCCGTCGGGCCGGTAACCTTTCTCCACCATAAAATCGAAGGTCGTGTCCGCCACATATCGCGCGTCTTTATACCAACCCAAACGGTCGGCGAGGGCATATACATAGACTTGCCTGGCCTGAACACGGAGCCGCCGAACAGCTTCGGCATCCGGCGATTTATCAAGTTTCAAATGCTCGTACCAACCGCCGTCCAGGTCACGGGCTTGTCCTGCCCAAAAAGGGAGGGCCGCATCACGAACCCAGCTTTCAATACGCTGTGCTTGTTGGGCGAGGGCAGACATGATCAGGCGTCGCTACTGACTTTCTTGATCAGTTCGCGGGCCTCACCTGATATTTCAGGGTGGTCCATGGCGTAGGCAACAACGGCTTCGAAATAGCCGTATTTGGAGCCGCAATCATAGTCCTTACCTTTATATTTAAAGGCGTGAAAGGATTGTTCCCCCATGAGACGGGCCATAGCGTCCGTCAGTTGAATTTCGCCGCCGGCGCCGGCGGCTTGATCGGATAGGAGGTCCATAATTTCCGGCTGCAAAATATAGCGCCCGGTTATTTTCAAATTGGACGGCGCTTCGGATTGGGGCGGTTTCTCCACCATACCTTTCATCTCAACTAAATCGCCTGTCGCGCCGGCGACTTTTGGCGCAATGACGCCGTAAGACGACACACGCTCCATAGGCACTTCGTCCACCGCAATAATATTGCCGCCGACTTCATTATAGGCGTCAACCATTTGTGCCAGACATGATTTTTTGGCTTTGACCAAAACATCCGGCAGTAAAATAGCAAAAGGTTCACGGCCGATAACATCTCTGGCACACCAAATGGCGTGACCCAGTCCGAGCGGGCTTTGTTGCCGTACAAAACTTGTGGAACCGGCCGCCGGTAATTCAGCGGTCAACTTTTCCAAAATTTCAATTTTGTTTTTGTCTCGCAGAGTCGATTCGAGTTCGTAAGCTCTGTCGAAATAGTCCTCGATTGCGCCTTTGTTACGGCCTGTGACAAACACAAAATGTTCAATGCCTGCTTCTCTGGCCTCTTCGACCACATATTGCAGGGCAGGCCGGTCAACCACCGGCATCATTTCTTTTGGAATGGCCTTTGTGGCCGGCAGGACGCGAGTCCCTAATCCTGCAACCGGCAGAACGGCTTTACGAATTTTAGTCATAGATTTTCCCCAGCGTCTGGGCCCCGTATTTCAAATTATTCAACCGTGACGGATTTCGCCAAATTACGCGGTTGATCCACATCCGTCCCCAGTGTGACGGCCGTATGATAAGCTAATAACTGCATGCCGATGCTTTGAATGATCGGCGCAATGAACGGATCCGCAGCCGGCATGGCGACGGAAGCAAAAGCCATATGTCCCGCTTCTTTGTGACCTTCAGAATCGGTGAAAAGGAAGATCCGCGCGCCGCGGGCAGCCACTTCCTGCATGTTGGAAACTGTTTTCTCAAACAAGCGATCATGAGGCGCAACCACAATAACAGGGGTGTCTTTTTCAATCAGAGCAATAGGGCCGTGCTTAAGTTCACCGGCCGCATAACCTTCGGCGTGTATATAGGAAATTTCTTTGAGCTTTAACGCGCCTTCGAAAGCGATCGGTACCATGGCGCCGCGGCCAAGGAAAAATGCGCTTTTCGCAACAGAAAGATCTTTGGCCAGTTTTTTGATATGAGTGTCTTGTTCCAGAGCGGTGGAAACCAATAGGGACAAAGCCCCCAAATTTTGCATTTGTTTTTCGGCGTCTTCACCGGACAGTTTTCCGCGCTGCACGGCAGCCAGCAAAGCAAGCGATGCTAAAGCTGTCAGCTGTGATGTGAAGGCTTTAGTGGATGCAACACCGATTTCCGGGCCGGCATTAAGCGGCATAGCCATATCCGCTTCACGAGCCATGGTAGAGGTCATAACATTGACCAAAGCGGCTGTCTTCAGACCTGCGTCTTTGCAATACCGTAAGGCTGCCAAAGTATCGGCGGTTTCGCCGGATTGTGATACGGCAATGAATTGAGAATTGGGCGAAAGGACCGGATGCCGATAACGAAACTCCGATGCGATATCCACGTCGACGGCAAGTCCCGCATATTGCTCAAACCAATATTTCGCCACTTCAGCGGCATAGCAAGCTGTTCCGCAAGCCGTTAAAACCAAACGATCGACCGAATTGAAATCCAGCTTTTGAGCAATGTCTCCAAACTGATCGCGTTCGGCCAGGTAATTTTTTAGGGTCGCATTGACCGTGATCGGCTGCTCATAAATTTCCTTGAGCATATAATGGTCATAATCACCTTTTTCGGAGGCGCCCATTCCGGCCGTTATAACCGTAACGTCTCGTTTGACCGCTTTGTCATTTTGATCATAAACCTGAAAACCTTTGGGGGAGAGCACAGCCCAGTCGCCTTCTTCAAGATAAATCAGCTCACGGGATAATTGCGCCAATGCCAAAGCATCGGAGCCTAAATACATTTCCCCGTCCCCAATGCCGATTGCCAGAGGGGAACCGGCGCGGGCGGCGTAAATTTCATTCTGTCCGTCATCGACCATAAGAGCCAAAGCATAAGCGCCGCGCAGTTTTTTCAGTGTCGCTGCAAATGCATCTTTAGATGATTGTCCGGCTTCCAAGGCTTCGTCCATGAGATGAGCGATGACTTCCGTGTCGGTTTCACTGGTAAATGTTCGGTGGCTGAGCTCAGCGCGTATATCTTGGTAATTCTCGATAATCCCGTTGTGGACAACACCAACTTTGCCGGCAAAATGCGGGTGGGCGTTGGCAATATTAGGCTCTCCGTGCGTCGCCCAGCGTGTATGGGCAATGCCGGCGGGTCCGTCGATGGGATTATCGCTGAGCTCGTCGATCAAAGCGACGATTTTTCCTTTAGCCCGTGCGCGTTTCAGCCCGGAGCCGTTCAAGACGGCCACGCCGGCGCTGTCATAGCCGCGATATTCCAGACGTTTCAGGCCGTCAATCAGACGAGCCGTTACGGTTTCAGTTCCGACGATTCCAACAATTCCGCACATATTTTATCCCAATAACGAGTTTGCGGAGCATTTATATCAGTATTGTGGCCTTTTAACGGCCTACACTGACATAATTTATACCCAATTCCGACATTACATCAGAGGAGTAGATATTTCGTAAATCTATGACATTTGGCGCTGATAAAAGTGATTTTACCCGTTTTAGGTCAAGGGCTCTGAATTCATCCCATTCGGTCACAATGACCAAAGCGTCCGAATTGGCCAGACAATCATAGGCATTTTCAGCATATATCACCTTGTCCAGCGTCTTTTTCGCTTCGCCCATAGCTTCCGGGTCATAGGCTCTGATTTTAGCGCCGTTTTTCTGCAATAAGGAGATTATGGTGATGGCCGGCGCCTCGCGCATATCGTCCGTATTGGGTTTGAACGCTAATCCCAAAACAGCAATGGTTTTGCCGTCGACACCATCCAAATGGTCCATCACCTTCTTGGCCATTCGGATTTTTCGGCGGTCATTGGCATCGACAACGGATTTAACGATAGACAGATTTACATCGGCCTCATCGCCGGTGCGAACCAGTGCCAGTGTATCTTTGGGGAAGCATGACCCGCCATAGCCCGGGCCTGCGTGCAGGAATTTGGCCCCGATCCGTTTGTCCAGGCCTATGCCGCGGGCAACTTCCTGAACATTGGCACCGACGGATTCGCATAAATCCGCCATTTCGTTGATAAACGTTATCTTAGTCGCTAAAAACGCATTGGCCGCATATTTGATAAGCTCGGAAGTTCGGCGTTCCGTAAACAAGATGGGCGTCTCATTAATGTAAAGCGGGCGATAAAGATCGCGCATGACGTCTTTGGCTTTTTCACTGTCCGTTCCGACCACAACCCTGTCCGGGCGCTTAAAATCAATAATGGCTGCGCCTTCGCGTAAAAATTCCGGATTTGAAACCACGGCGAAGGATCCGGCCGGGCGTTTTTTGGCGATGATCCGCTCAACTTCGTCTCCTGTGCCGACAGGTACAGTCGATTTCGTGATCACCACCGTAAAGTCTTCCAAACTATCGGCAATTTCTTCTGCCGCCGCATAGACATAGGTCAGATCCGCAAAACCGTCACCGCGCCGAGAGGGGGTGCCGACGGCAATAAAAACCGCTTCAGCGCCTTTCATGGCGCCTTTCAGGTCTGTCGTGAACGACAACCGCCCAGCGTCGACATTTTTGCGTACCAAGTCCTGTAATCCCGGTTCGAATATCGGAATGCCGCCTGCATTTAGGGTCTCAATTTTTTTAGGGTCTTTGTCGACACAAATTACATCGTGTCCGAAGTCCGCAAAACAAACTCCGGAGACAAGGCCGACATAACCTGATCCTACCATGACAACGCGCATGAGCGATTCCTGTTCTAATTCGACTGCGCTTATAACAGCAATGTTTGACTTATGCGACAACCAAGGTGCGGACCCGACGGATTGACAAGAACGGCCGATTTAGCGAAGCAAACTCATGGAAGACGTTGTTGTAAATTTTCCGTATTGGAATCCCAAATATATTTTGGCAGCGGCCGGGCCGTTCTTCTTTGTGTTCGTGATGCTGGAATGGTGGGGTGTAAAGTCGGGCAAGCTAAAAGGGCGTTATGAGATCAAAGACGCCTGGGCGTCGATGACCATGGGGCTGGGAAATTTAATCTCTGATATTTTGATCGGTTTTATCAGCGTCGCTATTCTTTATTGGGCGTGGAACTTACCCTTTCGAACTTTGGATTGGGGCTTTTCCGTTTGGGCTTTGATCGCGGCGTTTATCGCCCAGGACTTCCTATATTATTGCAAACATTATGCATCGCACCGAATTCGTTGGTTCTGGTCCTCCCATGTGGTTCATCATTCTTCAGAGCATTACAATCTCTCTACCGCTTTGCGGCAACCTTGGAATAGCCATGTTTTAGGGTTGGCGGCCTTATCAGTGCCCTTAGTTTTTCTGGGGCTTCACCCCATGCTGCTGGCCTTTGTCGGAGCATTTAATCTTGTCTATCAATATTGGATCCATACGGAGGCCATCGACAAATGTCCCAAATGGTTTGAGGCTGTGATGAACACGCCAAGCCATCACCGGGTACATCACGGGACCAATCCTCGATATTTGGACGCTAATTTCGCGGGCATTTTTATTGTCTGGGACAAAATGTTCGGCACGTTTGTGCCGGAAATGGAAGATGAAATCATCAGCTACGGAATTATTAA
>CALJNJ010000253.1 GCA_937981945.1 uncultured Caulobacterales bacterium
TGTTGTCTTTGGCCCCGGGGTGAAGATCGGGTCACATTCCATTGTTCATCCGTTTTCTCATTTGGAAGGCTGCGTCATTGGCGAGCATGTCAATATTGGCCCTTTTGCGCGCATACGCCCGGGGACCCATTTGTCAGAGGGAGCGAAAATCGGTAATTTCGTGGAAACCAAAAAAGCCGTCATCGGCAAGGATTCCAAGGTCAGCCATTTATCCTATATCGGCGATGCTGAATTAGGTGAGGGCGTCAATGTCGGCGCCGGGACGATCACTTGTAATTATGACGGTTATAACAAGCACAAAACGACAATTGGCGACGGCGTATTTGTCGGGACCCATTCGTCCTTGGTGGCGCCGGTTACCATTGGCAAAGGGGCGTTTCTTGGCTCAGGCGGCGTTATTACAAAAGATGTCCCCGAAGATGCTTTAGCGCTTGCCAGAGCAGAACAAGTGAATAAAGACGGATGGGCAGCGCGTTATCACGCAGCGCAGAAGAAACGAAAAGAGAAGTAGAATGACACGGGCAAAAGAAAATGCAGCGCTGGCGGCTCTGGATTTTGTCGAAGACGGCATGACATTGGGACTGGGCTCGGGATCAACCGCAGAGCTTTTTATTGAGCATTTGGGCGAACGTGTCGCCGGTGGTCTTAAAGTGCAGGGCGTCCCGACGTCAGAAGCAACGGCGGCCTGCGCCAGAGAAAACGGCGTCCCTTTAATTGATATAGACCGGGTCAGTAAGATTCATCTGACCATAGACGGGGCGGATGAAGTTGACCCCATGTTCACACTGATCAAAGGGGGCGGGGCTTGTCTTTTACGGGAAAAAATTGTCGCCTTTGCCTCAGAACGCATGATCGTCATCGTTGATGACCGCAAGCTGGTTGAGCAATTGGGCAAGTTTCCTTTACCGGTCGAAGTTGACCCCTTTGGCGTCGCGCTCACGGCAGAACAAATTTACGATGCTTTGCAGCGCAGCGGATGCAAGAACGGACAAACCGTTCTTCGCCAAAATGCTGACGGCACAGGCCCTTTAATTACGGATGGCGGTCACTATATTGTGGACTGCAAATGTGAAATTATTCCGGCGCCCGGTGAAACGGCCCATATGCTCGAACGAATTCCGGGCGTGATGGAGCACGGCTTGTTTATCGACCTTTCCGGCATCGTCATTGTCGGTGAGGAAGACCATGCCCGCGTTATGGAACTCAAAAGAGAATAAATATGCCAAAATATGACTATGATTTGTTCGTGATCGGTGCCGGGTCCGGCGGGGTCAGAGCGGGGCGCATGGTCGCGCAATTGGGAAAACGTGTTGCAGTCGCAGAAGAGAGCAAGCCCGGCGGAACCTGTGTGGTGCGAGGCTGTGTCCCCAAAAAATATTTGGTATATGGCGCTGAATACGGCGCTTCCATGAAAGCCGCCAAAGGCTATGGTTGGCAAGCCGACAATATCAAGTTTGATTGGCCGGTGCTCAGAGACAATATTCAAAAAGAAGTCTCACGACTGTCAGGTATTTATGCCAATATTTTAGAAAAGAACGGGGCGTCTTTATATACCGAGCGCGCTGAAATCGTTGATAAACATACAGTGCGTTTGACGACTTCGGGCCGCGAAATAACCGCCAAAACTATCTTAATTGCGGTTGGCGGCCGTCCGTTCATGCCTGCTGTTGACGGTATTGAACATGCCATTATGTCGGATGATGCGTTCCTGATGGAAAGCCTGCCTGAGAAAGCCGTTATTATTGGCGGCGGCTATATTGCGTCAGAATTCGCCGGTATTTTCGCCGGGCTCGGTGTCAAAACAACGCAGGTTTACCGCGGCGACAGTCTATTGCGCGGCTTTGATGATGATGTCCGCAAAATGGTGACGGATCAGCAAGCTCTGGTCGGCATTGATGTCAAATTGGGGGCTTCGCCTGTCGCGATCAAAAAGTCCTCAGGCGGACTGATCGTCAGCTTTGATGACGGATCAAAAATAGGGACGGAGTGTGTTTTCATGGCGACCGGCCGTAAGCCTTACACGGCGACACTCGGTCTTGAGAATGCGGGCGTTAAAGTGACGGATAGCGGCGCTATTGTCGTGGACGAATTTTCGCGCACCTCAGCCAAAAATATTTACGCCATCGGTGATGTGACGGACCGGGTAAACCTGACCCCGGTCGCCATTCGCGAAGCCATGGCATTTGTGGATACGGTCTATAAAGATAATCCGCGAGGCTATGATCACAGCGACATCGCCAGCGCCGTTTTCACGCGACCTCCGGTTGGTACGGTCGGACTGACGGAAGAACAGGCGCGGGCTGAGTTCGGTGACAAAATAAAAGTCTACACGACCAATTTCAGGCCCATGAAAAATGTCTTGGCCGGTAAGGATCAGCGCTGTTTCATGAAGCTCATCACTGAGGGCCGAAAAGAGCGCGTCATCGGCATACATCTGGTCGGCGATGATACGCCTGAAATTATTCAGGCGCTCGGGATTACGATTAAGGGCGGATTGACCAAAGCGGATTTTGACGCGACTTGCGCCGTCCACCCGACTCTGGCCGAAGAGATTGTAACGCTCTGATTATTCTTCAGCGACGATAAATAATCCGCGGTCGATATCGCTGATAACGATATTGCCGCTGGCGAAGAACGGATAAACACTCCACGCACCGTCAAATCCACGTTCATTGTCCGCGGGATAAGTGTCAAAACTCATGACTTCGTTCAGTGTGTTGGTCGCCAAATCGCCGAATTCCAAGACTTGCAGGCCTGAATGATAGTTGGCTTGATAAAGACGATTGCCGACAACATACATATTGTGGTCAATGGCATTATGAGGACTCAAATAATCATATAAATAGGTCGGATTGTCGAGATCTCTGACATCTATGACAATGGTTCGTGTCCGGTTGCCGATATTTCTTTCATCCAGCTCATCACCGACGAACATGAAGCTTTGGGATTCATCGAGCCAGTTTTGGTGTGTATAGCCAAAATTGGGATAGACTTCCGTACCCAGAGTAACAGGCGCAGATTTATCGCTCACATCGCCAATGCTGACGGAGTCTTCATTGGAACGAAAGCAGATTTCTTTGCCGCTATGTTCCGTATCCGGACCGCTATACATGATGCAATGGGCATCATGGGTATAGCCTTGTGCGGACATACAGCCTTCGAAAACCGGGTCTACGGGATCAGCTAAATTGAGCATATGCAAGCCGCCGCTACAGGCGTTGCTGCCGACGATATAGCCAAAACCGCTATCCTCATTAATGACCATATTATGGGAGCTGTTGACACCTTCATAGACCGCATCTGCGCTGAATGTCTGATTATTGGAAACGCCGCGAAGCCGCGTGAGGTCAAAAATTTGCATACCGTGTGCGCCGGCATTATCGGCAACGATATAGGCATGGTTGCTGTAGACTTTAATGTCGCGCCAGGAGGCCGAAACCGTATTGGTCGGAAGTTTGCCGGCAATAACCGGATTTTCAGGATCCGTGATCCGCACAAAAGCTGTCCCGTTATCCAGGCCCATCAGCGCGTATTCATCGCCGTTAGCGGGATCGGTCCAGCCCCAAATATCATTGCCCGACCCTGCGCTGAAATCTGACAAACCAATGCGTTTGCTCAGTTTCATTCCGTTACATGGAAATGTTGCGGCAACGCCGCCGACACAGGACGCCGGTCCGACTGTGTCGGATGTTCCGCCGCCGCCGCCGGATCCGCCGCCCCCGACATTAGTAGGAGGCGGTGTTGAAGAGGTGCTACCGCTGCCGCCGCAGGCGGCAAGGGAAAATGCTGATATTGAAAGGGTGAGACATGCGATAATTTTTTTCATGAGGGCGGTATGCCAATGGCGAAAGACAGGTTCAACCTCAAAGTCGAAAAAAGGTGTAATTAATCTTAGTCTTTTGTTCGGCTGATTTGAACTTCCCGCCAATGTTGCCGGCAAAGGGATACATAACGATCATTTCCGCCGATCTCGATCTGAGCGCCGTCCTGAACGGGCAGGCCGGCTGCATTTGTCCTGAGGTTCATGGTGGCTTTACGGCCGCACCAGCACAGGGTCTTAATTTCTCTGACATTGTCGGAAATCGCTAAGAGGGCGGCACTGCCGTCAAATAAATTCCCTTTAAAATCGGTCCGAAGCCCGTAACAAATTACGGGAATGGACAGACGGTCCGCCGCGGCGGCCAATTGCCAGACTTGATCGCGGGTCATGAACTGCGCTTCATCAATAAAGACGCAATGGAGATCGTCCTGCAAAGCATGATCGGAAACAAATTCTTCCAAATTTGCATCCGGCTTAAAGGTCACGGCCTGCTTTTTAATGCCGATTCGAGAAACAATATCGCCGTCTTTGGAATCCCGGTCGTCTATTTCCGGTTTGAGCAATAAGACTTTCATGCCGCGCTCTGTATAATTATGCGCGGCCTGCAACAGAATTGTGCTCTTTCCGGCGTTCATGGCGCCGTAATGGAAATAGAGTTTAGCCATGTGGCAGCGCTAGCAGAGGCCGGGTTGAGTCGCTAGGAGAATGTCAGTCAGATTTGCTTTGACTTTGTGTTTTTTTCCGGCTAATAGCCCCTCGATTTTCTGCGCAAACACAAATTTGCGCTCTGACCTGTGCGATCCCATGTAAAATGGATGATGCAGGCGGGGTCCTCCGGTCGATGAGTACATCCACCGGAGATTTTTGTGTTGTGTGGAATACGGAGTTTTTATGTTTGAAGCCTTAGGCGATAAATTAGGGACTGTTTTCGACGGTTTAACCGGTCGCGGCAGCTTGTCTGAAAAAGACGTTGCGGCCGCTATGCGCGAAATACGTATTGCGCTGCTCGAAGCGGACGTTGCCCTGCCGGTTGTCAAAGATTTCATCGCATCGATTAAAAAAGAAGCCGTCGGCGAAAAAGTCATCAAATCCGTTAAGCCCGGCCAACAAATCGTCAAGATCGTTCATGACGGTTTGGTCAATATGCTGGGCGGCGTTATCGGCGAAGATGAAGACGCCCAGATCGAAGCGGCGCGTGCCTCAGAACTGGTTTTATCAGGACGACCGCCGGTTGCTATCCTAATGGCCGGCCTTCAGGGCTCGGGTAAAACGACGACCACCGGTAAAATTGCCAAATTCCTAAAGGAACGGGGTAAAAAGAAAGTCTTGTTAGCCTCTTTGGATACCAACAGACCGGCCGCTATGGAGCAGTTGGGTATTTTGGCTGACCAAGCCGGTGTTGATTTCCTGCCGATCGTCAAAGACCAAACGGCCCGCCAAATTGCAGACCGTGCCATGGAGCAGGCTAAGCTCGGCGGTTACGAT
>CALJNJ010000254.1 GCA_937981945.1 uncultured Caulobacterales bacterium
GTTGGCCGAATTGAAGACAGTGACAATGATGACGACGCAGACGAACAATCCGGTGAAGGAGATGCCGGCGGCGAGGCGGAGTAATGCCCCGCCTTGAGGGCTTTTCTGATAATATAAACGTAGCAGTTTTTGGCGCGTCCGGCGGTGTCGGCTCTGCGCTGGTCGACAATTTGGCGCACGCCGTCAACATAAACACGGTCTATGCGGTTTCCAGAACCTCTTTGAATGGCGGTAAGGGCATCGTGCCCATTAACTGTTCGGATTATTCTGAAGAACGTCTGGCGAGTATAGCCGCCGAATTACCTGATCTGGATGTCGTGATCTGCGCCATGGGCATTTTACATGACAATAATCTGGCGCCTGAAAAATCCCGGTCACAAATTTCAATGCCTAACATGCAGCGGGTTTTTGAAGTCAATACGTTTCTTCCGGCTTTGATTGCCAAGCACATGTTGCCAAAATTGACCAAGGATAGAAAAAGCGTTTTTGCGGCATTATCCGCCCGCGTCGGGTCGATCTCGGATAACCGACTCGGTGGTTGGTACAGTTACCGTGCGTCAAAAGCGGCGCTTAATATGATGCTGAAAACATTAGCAATCGAACACGGTCGCAGAGCCAAAAATTCCGTGGTCATCGGCCTTCACCCCGGAACCGTTGATACGAATTTATCCAAACCATTTCAGACCAATGTCGCGAAAGAGAAATTGTTCGCGCCTGATTTCAGCGCGGCCCGATTGCTGGATGTGGTTGAAAAAGTAGAGCCGTCGGATACAGGAAAAATATTTGCGTGGGACGGTCAGGAAATATTGCCGTGACCCGCGAAAAGCAAATAATAGCGGCCGGACATTTAAATGCGGCCTCGGCATCCATAAGAATATTAAAGTCCCTGATTTGGGACGACGACCATAAAAAGGCATTTATCAAATTCGGCAAATTGCCAAGCCCTGAATACGAACCCGTTGATCTGAAAGATTGCTTTCAACACATCAAAGATGCCAGGCAACACATTGAAAATAAAGGGGTTGTTGGCGAATGGCTGACCAGGGCCGCCAATTCAATCGAGACCACAGCGCAAATGTTGGGATCGCGCGGAACGCCTGAGTTTTTTACGCATTCCTCGGCTTTATACGGTGTGCCTACGGAGACTCTAATAGACCGGAAAACCCGCGTGATTGATCTCGCCCGGCATATGGATGAGACATTAGACGGTCTGGATTTTGAAAATTTGGTAATCGACGGATATGAGAAATGGCTGACGGCAGAGGAATTTGCGGAACGGCTTAAAGAACACTTGGGTTATCATTTTGATGGGCAAGAACCTGAAATTCAGATCGTCGAAAACATTCCGTCTAAAGCTTTGGCAGGTTCACGCCGTATCAGGGTCAACCGTGACGCGCGGTTTACGCCCCGTGATGTCGATCAGCTATTGCAACATGAAGCGCTCATCCATGTGGCCACCACACTTAACGGACGTCAGCAAGATAATTTCCCTTTGCTGGGCCGTGCTCATGCCAGGGTCACGGAAATTCAGGAAGGCCTCGCGGTCTTCGCGGAGATTATCAGCGGTGCCATGGACCCGCGCCGTTTCAGACGATTAGCCGACCGTGTAATCGCTATACAGATGTCCATTGACGGCGCCGACTTCAAAGAGGTTTTTGACTATTACATGGAGTGCGACCCGGATCCGGAAGAGGCTTATGATAATACCAGACGTATTTTTAGAGGTGGGATTATTGCAGGCGGCGCCCCATTTACAAAAGATATGGTTTATTTGAACGGTCTTTTAAGGGTCCACAATTTTATGCGAACCGTCGTGAAATTGGGTAGGGCGGACCTCATTCGCTTGCTGTTTGTCGGAAAAATGGATCTTGAAGATGTTCCTGCATTAGCGACTTTGGCGGCCGAAGGATTGATCGAACCCGGCAAATTTATGCCCCTTTGGGCCAAAGATTTGCGTTTTTTGGTGTCCTATATGAGCTATTCAGGGTTTCTCAATCAGGTCAAAATGCCGGGTTTCCAGGCCTATTATGAAAAAGCTTTGTCCGATGTACCTCAGCTTTGGGATGTTTTAGGATAATTAGCTGCCATTTTTGCTGGTTTTTTAGGCACAAACGGATTTATGACTCTTACCGAACATTATTGGGGGAAAGCATGAAAGCTCTCGTTAAAATCGCAGGTTTGTCGTCATTATTATTGTTTGCCGCCTGCCAAACTACCGGCGGTTCGTCCGCCTTATTGGCCGGAATTCCTGAAAGTCAAATCAAGCCGGAAGTTGTCGAGGCAGCGACGGAAGCTGCGGCGGGGGAGGTCAATTCACCTGAATTGCTTTTGGCTGCCTCGCAAATCAGAGCGAGCGGCGCCAATCCTGTTTGCGGTCAGTTTAACATGAACAGTCTGGCTTATATGGCCGGAAGCGGGCCTGTTCCGGGAATAGGAATTTTGAAAACCATCGCCGTCGGTGCCATCGCGGGTGTTGCCAGCGGCGGAATATCGACACTCGGTATCGGTAGTTCTTTTGTGGAAAACATGGTGGCCGGCACAGCGAACCAAGTGGTCTTCAATACGGCCAAGCCTGTAGTAGACAGCATATTCCCTGCGGCCGACGGAACTGAAACAATAGCCGAAATAAATGCGGCAGCGGACCGGGTGGGATGTCCGCATCCGACATGGCTCCAGGACCTGAGCCTTAAAGACTCTAAGAAGCTCTTGGCGCTTTTGACAGCGGAGTTTTCAACACCGGATACGATCGTGGATGCGGTCGGCGGTTAGTGACCTTCACGTCGGGCCAGAAACGCCAAGCGCTCAAATAAGTGAACATCCTGCTCATTTTTGAGCAGGGCGCCGTGCAGCGGCGGAATAATCATTTTTGGATCAGCTTCTTTGATGATTTCAGGGTCTATATCCTCGACCAGAAGAAGCTTGAGCCAATCCAATAATTCTGATGTTGACGGCTTCTTTTTAAGCCCGGGCATTTCCCGAACTTCGTAGAAACGCTTTAACGCTGCCCCCAGTAGTCTGGATTTAATGTCCGGGAAATGGACATTGACAATTTCTGACATAGTTTCCGCATCCGGGAACTGAATGTAATGGAAAAAGCAGCGACGCAGAAATGCATCCGGCAAATCTTTTTCATTGTTTGATGTAATGATGATGATCGGGCGCTGTTTTGCTGTGATCGTTTCGCCCGTCTCATAGACATGGAATGACATTTGGTCGAGTTCGTGAAGAAGATCATTTGGAAATTCTATGTCCGCCTTATCGATTTCATCGATCAAAAGAATAGGGCGCTCTTTACTTTCGAAGGCCTCCCACAATTTCCCTTTTTTGATGTAGTGGCCGATGTCATGGACTTTGCCTTCGCCGAGCTGTGAATCCCTCAGGCGCGCCACGGCATCATATTCATAAAGCCCTTGTTGGGCCTTGGTTGTGGATTTGATGTTCCAATTGATCAGGGGAGCTTTGAGACCTTTGGCCACTTCATGAGCCAGAACGGTTTTGCCGGTCCCCGGTTCGCCTTTAATCAACAAAGGGCGTTCCAGCGTAATAGCCGCGTTAACGGCCATTTTCAGGTCCTGTGTGGCGACGTAATTTTTAGTGCCCTCAAACTTCATATTTCCCTCCGAAACAACCCGCCCTTGTTAAGGCGTGGGCCGTGTACGTTCAAGCGCCATTTCGACGCTCCCGAAAATGTTAAACATTGGGTGAAAATAGGCATTGTCAGGCTTGTCGGTTCTGTTTATGACGCGACTAAATTACTCAATCGGGGACGAGTCGTATGGCTAAACGAACTAAAAAACCGAAAAAAGTCGTCATTCCCGAAGGCTATGTCCCGACGGAAAAAGAAGACTTTATGAATCCGGTGCAAAAAGAGTATTTCAAACGCAAATTACAAGCTTGGAAAGACGATATAATCGAGCAAACCAAGGAGACGGTTGAAAAACTGCGCGGTGAGAGCGTATCACACCCCGATCCGGCGGATACGGCTGTTGCTACAGCAGACTACCAGCTCGAGCTTCGGACCCGCGACCGCCTGCGCAAACTGGGCAAGAAAATCGATAAGGCGTTGGCCAAAATTGAGGACGGCTCTTACGGCTATTGCGAAGACACAGGCGATCAAATCAGAATTAAGCGCTTGGACGCTCGTCCCATTGCCACATTATCCATTGAAGCTCAGGAAATGCACGAACGCGGTGAGCGTACGCGCGCCTAATCTCTAAATAAATCCGAGGTTCTGCGAACTGAAGTTCACCAGATTTGGGAATATCGACTGTAGTTCCGGCTGCGAAAGTCCGAACCAAGATCCTAAAGTGGATGCATATTGATCTACTGAAACGCTTGGTATCATCCGTCCGCTGTCAGATGTGTATTGCGCTGCACTCAGGTCTGCTACCGGCAGTTCTCCGTAAATGCGATTGCCGTTGACGGCGCCGCCAATGACGAATTGGTGCCCGCCCCATCCGTGATCAGTTCCGTCACCATTATCAACGGTCGTCCGGCCAAATTCAGATGTTGTGAACAAAGTCACTTCGTTGAGTAGTCCTAATTCTCCCAAAGCCGAGTAGAAGGCGGCGATGCCCTGCGCGAGTATTGTATGCAAAGCCGGCAGTTCATGGGCCTGTGAGTCATGGGTGTCGAACCCGCCAAGACGCACATAAAAAACTTGTCGACTGACATTGAGCGATTGTTGAACACTGATGGTTTCTGCGACCGTTTTAAGCTGATCTGCAAACTTATTGTCGGGAAATGTCGTGTTGAGGGAAGGTGCTGTTTCCAGCGCCGGCAAGAACTCATCTAAATTTTCGACGGATCGACGGTTATACCCCATCAAATCCCGCATATATAAATTTGACGCGTCCATATCCTGCGCGGCGAAATGCTCTTTTAAAAGAGATCTGGCTTTGTCCGATCTTGAACCGGACGACAGCAGCCACGGTTTGGTCAAATAATTATAGTTTGAGGCTCCGCCCACAGGCGCGGCGAATTGCCGAACTCTTTCACCGGCCAAAAACACGGTGTTCGCGTCGGCAGAGACGGCGGCAAAGCGATCATTTCCGGCCGATTGCGCGGCGGTCATAATATCGGCGAATTTCCCGCCCCATCCGTACATTGTCCCTTCTGTGCCTTGAGACAACCAGACGGACGATTGATCATTGTGAGAGAAAAGCCTTTTCGGTTTAGCGGTTCCTGAGTTCTCAAAGCTCGTCCGTGTCAACGGCTCCACTAAAGGTCCGACATTACCAATGATGGCGGCATTACCGTCATCAAAAAGGCTCTTTAAGGGCTGCAGTTCGCGAGGCAATGCAAATTGGCGTCCGCCAAAGTCACCGGCGTTGACAGGGTTAAGTTGAAGCAGGTTTTCAATATCTCTTGAAGACGTGCCGCTACCGACGCCGTAACGGTCGAATAATCCGCCACGAATGGACTTGAGCGCGTTGTGCGAGTTTTGGTCATAGGGCAGGATCGTATCAGCGTGATCCATACCGCCGTCCAGATAAACGCAGACCAAGGCTTTGTAACCGTCAACATTTGCGGCGTGGGCCACATTACTGAGATTGGCCATTGCGCCGCTCAAACCCAATAGGCCGACGGCGCTTGTCGCGGATAGAAAATTTCTGCGGTTCATATCTGTCATCGTCAGCCCCTAATATTGTATCGTGAATGCCGGATCGGTGACTGTCATTGTAACAGCGACTCCGACACGGGCAAATTTATCGTCGTAATTGCGATCCGCATCTTCCCGGATTGGTATTTCTGCCAAGACTTGCACGATGCGCTCTCTCGTAGGAGCGCTCATACGGCCACCCAGCAGCAATCCGTCTAAATGATCTGCCAGAGCTTCGGCATCATCTGCAATGGTCAGCTCATAACTATAGTCAGGCTTAAACGTATTGATTTCCGAGTTCACGGACGGTGATCTGTCGAGCGCGAAATCACTCATGAAATTGGCGTATCCGATTGCCGCGCCTTCATGGACGATTTGGAATTCAGGCGCCGTCAAATTGCTTTGACCTGTTTCACTGCCGGGCGCCACGTAACCGGGACGATAGAAGTTGAAAACGGACGGTGAACCGAATGGTCTTTGAGACAAGCGTTTGGAGGTATCCGAATAGAGCAGGCCCCATTCATTGGATGCATCCACGTTTGAGACGTTGAATGCTTTGGCCCAGTGAACCCATCTGATGACCGGTTCCCGTATTTTCCCTGTTTCCGGTGTGCGAGCTGTACCAGGAAGAACGCTTTCATCCAGCAAAATAGCCGCAAGTGTCGCGGCCAGGTCACCACGTTCGCCTCTGCCGAAACTTGTATTGTCAGGGGCCGTAAAAACGCCGGTTTCAAAGGCAGTAGCGACGCGCTCGACATATTCCGGTGTCGGATGGCTCATGGTGAAACGCTGTATGAGCTGACGCGAAACGAACGGGGCCGTATTTGAGTGGTTAAACAAATGGTCGAGAGCCTCGTCTATGCTCGCTTCAGGACCTGTTCCGGCGCTGATCGTCTTACCTAAAAACGTTTTTTCAAGTTCCGAATGACGGTCAGCGTGCGCGACAAGCGGTTTGTATTGGGCATCAGCGTCACGCTCCCAAAATCCTACACCTTTATAGGTCAGCCCTGTAAACACGCGGGCGAGCCCCATAATATCGTCATTGCTATAAGTTTCGATCGTATTGCCCGCACTATCGGTTTTCGGTGTGCCGTCTTTGTTAAGCTCAACCAGGCCGATTGTGAACAATTGCATGATTTCTCGGGCATAGTTTTCATCCGGCATGCGGCCCTTTTCAGGGTCCGCTTTTCGGTTGCGCAGATAAGTCAGATATTTAGCCATGGCGGGCGAGTAGGTGATATCTTCCAGGAGATCTCTGTAGTTTCCGAAAGCATTCTTGGACAAAACATCCATATAATATGCCATGATTAGAGGCTGATCGCCCATGGCCTCGTCGGATGCCACTAAAAGCTGTGACAGGGCAAAAACCATACGCTGGCGAAGCTCGTCGTCAGATTGGACCATAGCGTCCCAAAACGCTGCGCGATGTTCCCAGCTTTCCAATTCATCGCCGGACTCAAACCGGGATTGAAGGGGCGGAAGATATAAGGTCGCCGGTTTGTTAAATTGTGCTCTTAGCCAATCGGCTGCATCCGTGCCCGTTAGGGTTTCTTGATCAGCGGCTGAACTGCCGAAGCCGGCCATGGATAAGAAGTCCGCAACATCGGAGGCAACTTCCATGGTTGAATCAGATTTTGTAGTCCCGTCGCCGCCGGACCCGCCGCCTGAGCCGCCCGGAGGCGGTGTCCCTACGCTTGCAGGGGCGTCGCCGCCACCGCCGCATGCTGAAAGAAACAATAAAGACGTTCCCAAGAAGATATGGGACAATAATTTTTGTCGAGACATGTTGCGACCCCGTCACCCTGATTTTTTTCACAAGGTTAACGGGGAAGCACTAAGAAGGATTGAAAATAGACGGTTAGCGGGACGTTAATTTTTGCTTTTGATCCAGTCGTTCACCCTTGATTCCAATACATCCAACGGAACAGGCCCGGCGCCCAAAACAACGTCGTGATATTCCCGTATATCGAATTTATCACCGAGTTTTGTTTTGGACATTTCGCGTAGGTCCAAAATTTTATTCATTCCGATTTTATAGGCCGTCGCTTGCCCGGGCATGACGATATATCGCTCAATTGCCTTAATGCAGTCGCCTTCAGGATTTGGCGTATTGGTCAGCAAATAGTCGATGGCTTCTTCGCGGGTCCATTTTTTGTGATGAAGTCCGGTGTCGACAACCAATCTGGCCGCGCGCCATAATTCCATGGCCAATCGTCCGAAATCTGAATACGGATCTGTATAAAATCCCATTTCTTTGGGCAGATATTCGGAATAAAGGCCCCAGCCTTCAGAGTGGGCAGTAGCGCGGCCGAACCGCTGAAACTTAGGAATATCCATCTCTTGAGTTAGGGCAAATTGCATATGGTGCCCCGGAATACCCTCATGATAAGCCAGCGCCTCCATCTGGTATTTCGGCATATCTTTAATGTCGTAGAGATTGGCATAATAGATACCGGGGCGCGATCCGTCCAACGCCGGTCTGTTGTAAAACGCTTTGCCGGCGGATTTTTCTCTAAAGGCTTCAACACGGCGGACCTCTAAATCAGCTTTGGGCTTTACCAAAAAATAATCATCCAGTTGGCCCTTCATTGTGTCGATCATGTCGGTGGCATCGCTCAAATAAGCTTCTCGGCCAAATTCGCTGTCCTCATAGACTTGGGCAGGGTCGTTTTTCAGATGGGTGAAAAACTCTTGGAGCGTCCCTTCAAAGCCGACTTTTTTCATGATGGCGCGCATTTCATTATGGATACGAGCTACTTCAGAGAGACCCAAATCGTGAATTTCATCGGCGCTCATATCGGTTGTCGTCATACGGTTGAGGCGATAGGTGTAAAACTCAGCCCCATCCGGAAGCTTCCAAACGCCGTCTTTCGTTGTTGACGTCGACTTTTGAGACTCCATGACTTTGATCAGCCGTCTGTATGTTGGGCCGACTTTCTCCGTCAGCGCTGTTTTAGCATTCCCTAAGATTGTTTCGGCCTCGTCGCCTTTAATCCCGGCTTTCTCCAGTTTTTCCTGAAGGTCGGCCATCATCAATGTCGGCTTATCGGAATCGTCGAACGGATAGCCGCTGACAATATTCCCCACATCTCGGATCACATGGTCATACACAAATTTTGGCGGTTGAATTCCGCGAGCGGCGCTTGCCTCCGCATTGTCAATCACCGTGCCTAAATAATTTTCGATGCCATTGAGTCGGGCCACATAAGCATTGGCGTCATCAACTGAGTCGATCCGATGTTGATTTTTAAGGAAGGTCGGAATGCCCGAATGCGTCCCGAACATTTGGTTGAACGGATAGCCATATCCCCACCACTTGTCGCCCTCGATTTGGTTTTCAATTTGTTTGACGAACAGATCATAAGAGAGCTGTTTTTCCGGACTTAATTTGGAGCGGTCAAAATTAGATTTCAAATCTGCCAGCACGCTTTTGGAATACTCCAAATCCTCCAGTGCACCTTCGCGGCTGTTATCATCCCATTCATCCATGCGTTCCTTAATGCCGATTTGCGCCATAGCCATTGGGCTGCGCCGAACGGCTTCCATAAACTTGTCTTCAAACCAAGTATCAAGGCGCGCATTCATGCCTGCGTCGATTGAAATTGCAGATTCGGCTTTATCATTACCTGAAGTTTTCGGGGCATCTGCTTTGCACGCTGCAAAGGCCAAAGCTGCCGCACTTAAGATTAGGAATTTACGCATAACTATCTCTTTCTATTGTGTTTTGTCTTTAATCCACTGTTCGACTAATTCTTCCAATACGGTCAGAGGCACGGATCCGTTTGCCAAGACCACATCATGAAATTCGCGAATATCGAAGTCATCTCCGAGCCGTTCTTCAGCTGTTTTCCGCAAAGCTTCTATTTTCAGCATACCGACTTTATAGGCAGTCGCCTGTCCGGGCCAAACAATATAACGATCAATCTCGGCTCTGATATCGCCTTCCGAATTAGCAGTGTTCTCCATCATATAATTGACGGCTTGCTCTCTTGTCCACTTTTTCGCGTGAATACCTGTATCAAGGACCAGACGGGCGGCTCTGAATATCTCCATGGAAAGGCGGCCGAAGTCCTGATACGGATCCGTATAAAGTCCCAGTTCTTTGGGCACGCTTTCCGAATAAAGAGCCCAACCTTCAATGTAAGCCGTGTGACCGCCCAATGTGCGAAACTTGGGTAGGCCCTCAAGTTCCATCCCGATAGCAATTTGCATGTGATGACCCGGAATACCTTCGTGATAGGCCAGCGCCTGCATTTGATAAATCGGCAGTTCAGACATATCCTTTAAATTGATATAATAAGCTCCGGGGCGGGAGCCGTCTAAAGCCGGCTGTTCATAAAAAGCGCCAAACGCAGATGCTTCGCGAAAAGGTTCCACCCGCTTCACAACGACATCTGCCTTTGGCCGGGTTATAAAAAGACTGTCCAGCCGGCCCTTCATTTCGTCGATATAGGATGTTGCCTGTTCCATATATTGATTGCGGCCGTCATCATTATTTTCGAGCGTGAATTTCGGATCGGTTCGCAAATAGTCGAAAAATTCAGGCAGTGACCCGTCAAATTTTACTTGCTCCAAAATGGCTTTCATCTCGTCTTGAATACGGGCGACTTCGGCCAGGCCGATTTCGTGGATGTCATCCGCGCTCATATCGGTGGTTGTGTAGTGTTTTAAGCGTGCATTGTAGTAATTCGCGCCGTCAGGAAGCTTCCATGCGCCGTCATCATCTGTCGTTATGGCTTCATGGCGGGCGAACATCTCGAGCAAGTTTTCATAGGCAGGCTGTACTGAATTTATCAGTTCTTCTTTGATGCGCCGGC